>PLUZ01000560.1:0-374 GCA_003162995.1 Methylocapsa sp.
ATGTCCCGCAGTTAAAGCCTTTTCAGTTGGTGCAGCTGGTGTCAGTCGCTGACGTTGCCGGGCCCTTCGGGATGCCAGGGGCTTGCGCCGAGGCCATCACGGCCGCGCGTTCCCGAGTGATCGTATCGAATGCGATCCCAACGTGAAGGAGCCACTTGATTTGGGCTCTGGGGGACGCTGTAAAATTGTTCTGCGGGTAAATGGTTGCGCGGTTGCGCCGCGGCCATGCCGACCGAAACGAGCAAAACACTAGTGGCGAGCCCCATCATGATGGAGCGATGCGCGCCGCTATTTCTCTTGATAACAGCGAAGCATTGCTTGGTTTCGAGGCCGACGACTTTTGCAAGTCGCGGTGTAATGATATTCGTGTTCAT
>PLUZ01000560.1:391-1386 GCA_003162995.1 Methylocapsa sp.
CGTGAACTGCCTGCGTCCACGCCGCGATCCACGATCTGAAGAGGGGATTCCGTAGCGCTCGAGCGGATTGCAAGCTTTGCGCCCACCTTCGAAAGACGCCATTCATCTCTTCGCGGTGTGAACGTGAAGAAGCTCAAACATTCTTGCCGGCGATCGTCGTTGAAGCTCTCCGAAATTGCTTGAAGCCGAGCATCGGACCGAGGCGGAGCTTGATCGATCGGTGATCCTGCTCAATCAGGTTGTTATCTGGCATGTGTAGGCGCGACACGCCAATCCACGTTTCATGGAGCCGGTAGATCGATTACCATCGACCTGCCGGGATTGGGGTGTCGGGAGCNNTGCGCTGCGAGCGCGGATCCGTCGTTGTCGTGTCGCCCGCCGGCTCCCATGGTTGCTGAACCTGGAAGGAGCCGGGAATGAGAATCATTGCTCTCGATGTCCATCGATCATTCGCCCAAACGGCTTTGTCACGTTCGTGGGTTTTACGTGTGGGGTACGGCGACATCGTTTCAATTTTTCCTTCCGCTGAAGCCCTTTCTCTAGCATCGTTAAGTTCACGCTGATGCTGATGCTTTCCTGTGGTCAGCGCTCTGCGCTGTCCACAGGCGAGACGTACGCTCAGCGATGAACTCGAAGACGCGACTGGTATGGATCCGGCTCTACGAAGAAACCGGGGATGCGGGTTTAGTCCGCCGTCGGTGCGGCATCTCACGCCCAACGCTGCGGAAATGGTGGCGGCGTTTTCAAGCACTCGGCCAAGCCGGGCTCATCGCACAAAGCAGGGCTCCGCTGCGGCCCGCCGCGCGCAAAGTCGATGTCGAGATGGAAGCCCTCATCCTCGATCTGCGTCGCACACGTAGCCTTGGCGTGAAACGGTTACGCAATGAACTCATCCGCCAGCATGATTTACAGCTGTCGCTCGACACCATTCATCGCGTCCTCGTTCGGCATGGCGCCCAGCATCTTGATCAGGCGCGCCTCCGTCGTAAGGGCGC
>PLUZ01000560.1:1398-4120 GCA_003162995.1 Methylocapsa sp.
ACAAGGTACTTGGCGTTTATCCAAGACGAAATGCAAAGAGCACTCTGTCCTTCCTTGAGCGCGTCGTGGAGGAAATGCCGTTTCCTATCCAGCGCATTCAGACTGATCGCGGGCTCGAGTTCTTTGCCGAAGATGTCCAACGCCGGCTGATGGAATGGGCGATCAAGTTCCGCCCGGTGCCGCCGCGATCACCACACCTCAATGGCAAAGTGGAAAGCACGCAGCGCTCGGATCTTGAAGAATTTTGGGCAACGGTCGACCCAAAGGCCACGGACATCGAAGACCGCCTAGCGGAATGGCAGCATTTCTGGAATTGGGACCGGCTTCATATGGCGTTGGGCGGTAACGCGCCAATCGACCACATTTGCGATCGTCTGGCCAAGATGCCTTTAGCCGACGAGGTTGAAGCTCGATATGGCCTCCGCCGGGAAAAGATCAGAGTCGCCGATTACAGAGGCGATATGGCTCTCGTTCAATTGAAATGATGTTGCCAGACCCTACATTTTACGTGTCAATAGGGCAGGGCGCTTTCAGCCCGTATCTCTATATTTCAATACCTCAGGACGCTCGTTGCTGAGCCAAATCGGCTCGGAAGTCGGCTATTCTTGGCCAATGTGACAACGCCCGAACGCCGCTCCTACACGGTACCGGACCAAAAAAACAGGTACACACAGGTGGTGGCCCCGGTCGGTAATTTTTCGGTGTCGTACACCGCAGAGATCTATCTCAACATTTATCGTGCCTATCCTGAGACTGGCCACTAGCATTTGCCATCGCCTGGAGGTGACGCGCACTTGCCACGCGACACCCACTTTCCGGCATCGTCTCGGATGCTATCGCCGCTTGGTGGCTCACCCATCGCGAATTGGTTCGCAGTTCGCGACGGGAAACTCGCTAAAGCGCGCGAAGGAATTGCAGCAGGTCTTGTTTTTCCGCCGGCGTCAGTTTGGTGCCGAGGACCAGGTTGAAAAACTCGATCGTGTCGTCCAGCGTCAGCAAACGCTCGTCGTGCAGGTAGGGCGGGTTGTCCTTGATGCCACGCAGCGGGAAGGTCTTGATCTTCCCGTCCCCGACCTCCATCGCGTAGTTGACCATGTCAGGCTTGAAGAAGCGCTCAGACTTGAGATCGTGCATCAGATTGTCGGTGTAGTAGGGCGGCTGATGGCAGCTCGCGCATTGGCCCTTGCCGAAGAAGATCTCTTGCCCGCGGAGTTCGGCTGGCGTCGCCTTGGCGGGATCGAGCTTGCCAAACAAATCGAGCTTGGGCGCGGGCGGGAAGTCCAGCATCTCCTCGAAGTCGGCCATGAAATCGACCTGGCTACCGCGCTCGAGCGGGTTCACGCCCTTCTTCGTAGCGGTCACGATGTCACCATCGAAATAGGCAGTGCGCTGTTCGAACTCGGTGAAATCCTCGATCGTCTTCAGGGCACGCTGCGAGCCGAACAGCCGTTGGATGTTCACGCCGCGGAGCGACACCGTCTTGATGCGGTGACGGAACCACTCTGGGCGGGCATCGGGGGCAAGATGCGTGGTGCCGTTCTGGTGGCCGTTCGCATGGCAATCGAAGCAGGCCGCTCCTTGGCTGGGCATCTCCGATTTGCGATCGTCGGTCGCGTTGAACTGCTGCTGCGGAAACGGCGTCAGTAACAGGCGCAGCCCTTCCAACTGCCGGGGCGTGAGAATACCGTTGAACAGATCGTAGTAGTTGGTGAGCGAGACCAGCTTGCCCTGCGAGACGTCGCCCAAATCGGGGCGCTGGACTAGGTACGTGGCTGGAGGAAATGCGGCCAGGAAGCGTTCGGGCAGATCGAAATCGATGTCGAAGCGGGTCAGGTCACGCCCGTCCTGTCGCTTAATCGCTTCGATCTCCTCCTTCGGAAACACGAAGCCGCCGGTAGGGTGGAAGGGATGCGGCAGGGGGAGGAACCCCTTCGGCCATAGGCCCCGCTCACGGATGTCTTCCGGGCTCATCGCCGCGAGCTGCTCCCATGTCACCCGGGGTGGGAGCTTGACGCGCACACCTTCCTGCAGCGGTTTTCCGCGTTCCATCGTAACGCCCCGGGCGGGGTGATCGCCTAGGTCGTAGCGCTCCTCGAGCAGCGTCTGATGTTCGCGTTCGATGCCCGGCTTGGCTGCCACATCCTGGCCCATTCTGGTCGCGAATGGCTGGTCGATGGCGATAGGCTGGTAGCTTGTTAGCCCACGTGGCCCCTTGTAGTAGCCCTCGGTCCCCATCAGGTACGGATTCGGGGCGTCTATCTTGGGTTCCTTCTTGGCCTCCTGCTGCGCGTCGGCGTGGCCGAACGACAGAATCAGGCTCGCCAACAAAAGAACAATCCAAATCCGGCTTCTCAGTCTGAACATGGGTTCCCTCCTCCCGACATTCCCCGGATAAGGAGTCTTTGTAGGTACGCTAGGCCCTTCCGGTTCTGCTTGCAACAAAATCTGTAAAAGAATGGTGCGTGGTGATGGCCGTAATCCCTCAAGGTGTTAGCCCCTCTTAATTCAACGGAACTCGGATTTCAGCTGGCGGATGTAACATAAGGCGCTGATTTGATTTATGGAGTGGTTGCTGATGCCGATCCTTCACACAATCGCATCCAACCCACACCCGTCACGACAGAAGATAGCCTTTTCTCGTTCTCGTTTCCAGCCGTGGAGGTTGCGTGATAACACCTCGTGCACCAGAAGATCTGCTGTCTCGACGCCGACGCCAATGACG
>PLUZ01000212.1:0-10533 GCA_003162995.1 Methylocapsa sp.
ACTTGTTCTTCAAATTCGTGGACCTCGTGGGCCCGTCCTCGGGGAGCGGAAGTTCGGCCGAGGTCGGCAAGGCCACATCCTCGATCAGGTAAAGTTCGCGCTGTCTAAGCGCTTGCGAGTCGCTGAAGGCGAAAACGGTCACTCTTGCGGCGCGCGACGCGACTTCCCGGATGCGCCAAATTCCCGGCGACACTTGGGGCTGAGCGCGCGCATGTGCGCCCGTAGGCATTTTTCCACGGCTATCGCGTCGGGGACGTCGTCATTGCAAAATCTGAACGCGTCGTCGTTACAGGCCTCGCGTTGTTCGGGAGTGCCTTGGGCGGACGCCGGCGCCGACGCCAAAAGCGCGAACGGGATCGCGATCCAAACCAGTTTGCGCATAACGGTCTCCCTTTATTTGATCGTGCGGCGGCGCATTGATGTGACACGCCGTCCCGGCGAATGCAACCTTGGGCGGTCGCGGCCGCTTTCCTATTCCTCCATCGCCATCAAGCCGGCGTCGCCGCCCGCCGCGGCCGTGTTCACGCTCAGCGTGACTTCGCGCGTGAACCGGCGAAGATAGTCGGATCCGCCGGCCTTAGGCCCCGTGCCGGAGAGGCCAAAGCCGCCGAACGGCTGGCCGCCGACGACGGCGCCGATCATGTTGCGATTGACGTAGATATTGCCCGCCGGCGCTCCTGCCGCGAGTTCTCGCTGGCGTTGTTCGATGCGCGTCTCCAGCCCAAGCGTGAGGCCGTAACCCATGCCCGCGATCTCTTCGATCAACGCGCCGAAGTCCTCCGCGCGCCAGGTCACGACATGCAGCACCGGCCCAAAGATCTCCTCGGCGAGATCGCGAACATGGTCGAGTCGAACAATATGCGGCGCTACGTAATAGCCGTTGTCGGGCGCGGCGCCATTGTAGGTCACGCGGCCTTCCCGCGCCCGTCGCGCGAGATAGGCCTCCAGCCGCGCCTTGGCCTCGGCGTCGATCACCGGGCCGATATGGGTCGCGATGTCGCGCGGATCGCCCAGGCGAAGCTCGCGCGCGGCGCCCTCGATTAACGCAAGGCAGGGGCGCGCGATGTCCTCCTGCACGCATAAGAGCCGAAGCGCCGAGCAACGCTGGCCCGCCGAACGGAAGGCGGAAGTCATGACATCGTCGGCGACCTGTTCCAGCAGCGCCGTCGAATCGACGATCATCGTATTGACGCCGCCGGTTTCGGCGATGAGCGGAACAATTGGGCCCGGCTTTTCCGCCAACGCGCGGTTGATCGTCCTGGCGACCTCGAGCGATCCGGTGAAGACGACGCCGGCGCAAGCCGAATGCGCGATGAGCCGCGCGCCAATGTCGCCGCCGCCCGGCAACAGCTGCAGCGCCCCCCGCGGGACGCCCGCCTCAAGGAGCAGTTTCACCGCCTCGGAGGCGACCAGCGGCGTCTGTTCGGCGGGCTTGGCGAGGACACTATTCCCCGCGACCAGAGCCGCGGCGATCTGCCCGAGAAAGATCGACAAGGGAAAGTTCCAAGGGCTGATGCAGAGAAATACACCGCGCCCATGACAATGGAGGCGATTGTCTTCTCCCGTCGGTCCTCGCAACGAATTTGGGGGTTCCAATTGCCGCCGCGCTTCTTGCGCGTAATAGCGGCAGAAATCGATTGTCTCCCGCCATTCGCCGATGGCGTCATCAATGGTCTTGCCTGCTTCGGTCTGGAGCAGCCAGAGCAAGTTTGGCGCCTCCGCTTCGATCAATTGCGCGGCACGATCGAGACAGGCCGCGCGCAGTTTGGCGGGTACATGAGACCATTGGCGGAAGCCCGCGTGCGCATCGCGCATGGCCTCAGTCAGCAAAGCAGGCGAGGCTTCCTGCACGCTCCCAATCGCCATCCCATCAATCGGTGAAACAACGTCCCGCGCTTTTCCTTCACGCCGAATAGCCGAGATAAGAGGCGCCGCTTCGAGGCTTGGTGTGGCGCCCGCTATCGCGGAAACGAGAGTGGCAAGCGCGCGGCGATCGCCGAATTCAAGTCCGGCCGCGAGCTTGCGCGACGGCATGTGAATCTCCGTTGGCAATGACAGACCCGGTGCCCTGGCGTGTGTCTTGTCGCTTATAATGGCCTGCGGCCGGACGATAAGCTCCGTTGCGGGAACATGGGGATCGCCGAGGCGCGCGACAAAGGACGAGTTGGCACCGTTTTCGAGAAGGCGGCGCACGAGATAGGCGAGCAGATTTTCATGAACGCCGACCGGCGCATAGGTGCGGCATGCAATCTCTGGCAGCTCGGTCCGCAAGGCAGTGAAAAGGTCTTCAGCCATGCCGTGGAGACGCTGGAATTCAAAGCCGCCCGTCTTTCCCGCAAGTTCGGCGATTGTCGTGATCGTCAGCGCATTGTGGGTCGCGAATTGCGGATAGATAATGTTCCGCACGGCGAGGAGCTTTCTCGCGCAAGCAATGTAATTGAGATCGGTCATCGCCTTGCGCGAAAAAACCGGATAATCGGGGAGACCCCGTTCCTGCGCCCGCTTGATCTCGGTATCCCAATAGGCTCCTTTGACCAGCCGCAGCATCAGCGGGCGATCATAATGACGCGCTGCCGCGGCAACATGGTCGATCACCGCCAAAGCCCGCTTCTGATAGGCCTGCACCGCGAGGCCAAAGCCGCGCCACGCCGCAAGCGACGGATCCGCCAGCAACCCATCGACAATCTCGAGGGAAAGTTCCAGCCGGTCGGCTTCCTCGGCATCGATAGTAAAGTTCAAATCATACCGCTTGGCCAATCGCGCCAGTCCGGCAATCCGCGGACTAAGCTCGGCGAGAACGCGGCGACGCGACATGGGCTCAAAGCGCGGATGCAATGCCGAGAGCTTGACGGAAATGCCTGGACGCTCCGGAAACGGGCCGGGTCCCGCCGATTTGCCGATTGCCTCAATGGATTTCGCATAGGACTCAAAATAGCGCCGCGCGTCGGCCTCGGTCCGCGCGCCTTCGCCCAGCATATCGAAGGAATAGCGGTGAAGCCGCCCCCCTTTCGAGCAAGCCCGTTCCAAGGCGTCCTCGATCGTTTGACCGAAAACGAAATGCGACCCCATGAGCTGCACGGCCCGGCGGGCGGCGGCGCGCAGGGCGCCCATGCCGATCCGCCGCGCGAGGGAGGCGACCACCCCTTCCGCCGACTTTCCCTGGCCGATGACGCGCGCAGTGATCCCAAGCGCCCAGGCGGCGGCCGAGACGAGAAGCGCTTCCGAATCTCCCGCGTGCCGGCTCCAATCCGCGGATGCGAGCTTATCTTCGATGAGCCTNNGACGATAAGGAATATTCGCGCAAGAGATCTTCGACCCCGCCGATGCGGCTCGATTGCGTACGCACCGCAGCGATGAGGTGCAACGCGCGCCGGTCGATCCGTGCCTCGGCCTCTGCGTCCAAGGCCGCGCCAGCGAGAAGCTTGGCGGCAAGATCTTCGTCTTGCTCCGCATAGGGAGCCGAAAAAGCGGAAACGGCGGAGTCCAAAGTCATCCGGTGTGTTTTTCGCGGGAATTGCCTAGACTGGAATATGGTGTGGCAGCGGCGCGCTTGCAGGGGCGCCTTCAATCCCAGCCAAAAGCGCCGTAAATCTCAATCGGCGAGCCCCAGCACATTCGCCATTGAATAAAGTCCTGGCTTTTGGTTTTTACCCCAAAGCGCGGCCTGCACGGCACCGCGCGCGAAAATGCTGCGGTCTTCCGCGACATGGGCAAGCTCGATCCTCTCGCATGGCCCCGCGAAAATCACTTTGTGATCTCCGATCACCGTTCCGCCGCGCAGCGATGCAAAGCCGATATCGCCGATATTGCGCAAGCCTGAGTGGCCGTCACGCGCGCCGATAGAATGCTCTTCGAGTGTGACGCCGCGGCCATCCGCTGCTGCCGCACCGAGAAGAAGCGCGGTGCCAGAGGGCGCATCGACTTTCATACGATGATGCATTTCGATGATCTCGATGTCATATTCGGGACCCAGCGTGCGGGCGGCTTTTTTGACGAGAGCGGCGAGGAGATTGACGCCAAGGCTCATGTTGCCGGAGCGCACGATGATCGCATGGCGCGCTGCGGCCTCTAACTTCGCAAGATGATCCTTGTTCAAACCGGTTGTGCCTATGACGTGAACAATTCGCGCCTGGGCCGCCAACGCCGCGAGCTCGACCGTCGATTGCGGCGACGTGAAATCAAGGATACCGTCCGCGCCCGCAATGACCGCGAGAGCATCGCCGCTGATCGCGACGCCCATTTGGCCGCAGCCGGCGAGTAGCCCCGCGTCCTGGCCGATTGCAATCGACTCTGGCTGTTCGATCGCGCCCGAAAGATGGGCGCCAGGTGTTTGACGAATCATCTCAACGAGGACGCGGCCCATGCGTCCAGCCGCTCCAGCGACGACCAGCCGCATATCGCTCATGACCGATCCCCCCGCGATCCTCTCCAAACCATGTCTATAATCCCTAGTGGCGACAAGGGAAAGCGTGCACAAAAGGAGCAACGGAGACGTGCCTGGTTATTTTCCGGCTGGATCGGACTTCGTCACCGTGCCGTCACGGCAATCTTCTATGCATACATTTGTCTTGACCTGCCGATGTGCGCGCCAGGATCGCGCGCCGGACCGGAGGTACGTCCGGCGTTTTGCGTTTTTGGCACTACCTTTTCGACCGTTGGATTCGTGTCTTGCGAAGCAAGTTAGCAACTGCTAACTTCTACTCCAGATAAAGGAGTCTTCGCATGCGGAATCACGGCATCTCCCTGATTTGCACGGGTCTGGTTCGCGTCAAGAAACCATTCATGACGCGCCAAGGCGGACCAATTACCAGCCGTCTGCGCATTCTTACGAGCCAAGACTTTACCCCCGATCTTCCCATTTTTGCCTGGTTGATCGCTCATCCTGAAGGGGACATTCTTGTTGACTCGGGGATGAGCGGCGGTCTGCTTCGAGCCGGCTATCTCGATTCACTGGGACGTTTCGACGCTTGGCTCTCGCGGCGGCTCTGTACTTTCGCCCTCAAACCTGGCGAGCAGATTGGCAAGCAACTTCCCTTGATTCGTCCCAGCGGGACTCGGGGCCTGCGCGTCGTCATGACCCATCTTCATATTGACCATGTGGATGGGTTGAGCGAACTCGCAGGTTGCGAGATCTTGGTCAATGAGGCCGAATGGGCGCATCCGTCCGGGGCGCCAAAAGCATTGCTCGCACCTTTCAAGCCGAAGCGTTTCGCGTTTGACCGAAACGGTGATGCCATTTTTGGGCAGTCCTATCCAATAACCCGTGCGGGCGATGTGATTGCCGTGCCGACTCCCGGACATACGCCGCACCATTGTTCAATCATCCTGCGACGCGGCGGTGTTTCTTATATCTTTGCCGGGGACGCCGTTTACAACCAAGGTCAGCTTCTTGCTGGCGAGTTGGCTGGCGCACATATGGATGCGCGCCGCGCGGCGGACAGCATCGAACGGCTTAGAGCCTTCACTCGGAATAACCCGGCGGTGCTGCTGCCCTCGCATGATCCCGATGCCGCGCGACGGTTGGCCGAAAACGAAATCGTGCCGAGATGAGCGCGGGAAAAGAGAGCGTGGAGCTTCGGCCCTATCTTGCCCAAGACGACGCGGCGGCAAGAGCCGCTAGTCTTTGTGCAGCACTCAGGCTTTTTGTGCGCCATGGCATAGATGCAACGAGCGTGCGTGACATCGCGGCCGGGAGCGGGTTTACCAATCCGGCCATTTTCAAACATTTCGATAGCAAGGAAGCTCTAGCACTTTGCCTGTTTGAACGCTGTTACACTTGGATGGGGAATGCCTTTAGAACCGCCAGTGAAACCGTCACTGGCAGTGCGGAGCAAAAGCTCTCGGCCATCGTCGAATGCGCTTTGCGCCTGATCGACGAAGATCAAGAAGCGCTCCTCTACGTGCAAGAGAATTTGCGCCGGTTTTGGCGGCAAGCGAGCCCAGAAACAAGGCAGTTCTCGCTGCTTGGTCATATCCGCGCATTGCTTGATGCAAGGAGCGGATCGCCGCTTGAGCGAAACCTGCAAGCTTCGGCAATCATCGGCCTCATCAGCCAATTGGCGCGCGAGGCCTATTTTGGGGAATTGCCCGGCACGGCTCTCAGCCAAGCACAACGGGTGAACGCCATCATTACGCGAATTATAAATTAGAACGCGAAGGGAATGCCAATAGCCGTTCAGAAGCGCTCTTCACCGCGTTCCTAGAGCGCAGGCAATTTCCGTAACGATCGCCGCCGCTGTCTCGCGCGGATTCTTCGCCTGCGTGACTGGCCGGCCCACGACAAGGTAATCCGCCCCGGCGGCAATCGCGGCGGCAGGCGTTGTGGTTCTTTTCTGGTCGGCGGCGGTCGATCCTTCCTGGCGGATTCCAGGGGTCACAAGGATCATTTTGCTCCCGACGCTCGCGCGTATGATACTTGCTTCCTCAGCCGATAAAATCAAGCCGTCGATGCCTGCTTCGCAGGCCTGCGACGCGCGGCGCGACACGAGATCCCGGACTCCATACGCATAGCCGGCGTCGGCGAGGTCCCGATCGTCGCAAGAGGTCAAGACGGTCACGCCGAGAATACGCAGCGACGATCCCGCAGCGGCAAGTTTGGCCGCCGTCATGGTTTGCGGAAAGGCATGAACCGTCAGAAACCTTGCGCCAGAACCGGCGACCTGGGCACAGGCCCGGCTCACCGTGGCGGGAATATCATGCAGCTTAAGATCAAGAAAGACTTGCTTGCCGTCCCTTATCAAGTCTTGAGCAAAGGGAAGTCCGCCGCCATAGGCGAGTTCCAAGCCGATTTTATAAAAACTTACCGTATCGCCAAGGCCGGTCACGAGAGCCTCGGCTTCCCGCGGCGTCGCGAAATCGAGCGCCACGATCAGTTTTTCACGGGCGGCGGCCATTTTTTGCGGGCTAGAGACGGCCGCCCCCATCACAGATGGTGTGAATTATCGATGCCGGATGCCTTGCCGCGCGCGCTCTTTAAAGCTGAGTCCGGCCTTGGTCCCTGGCGCAAAATTTGTCCGTGCCTCGGTTCGAGTCGAAGCCTGGCCCTGGCAGCGGCAATTTCTTTCTTCAAGTCGAGATGAATCTTCTCAGTTCCGAGTTTGAGCCTGTCGAGAAATTCCTGCGCCGGATTCGACTGCCGTTGCACCACCCCATTGGCTTCCAGCGGCTGACGCCGGTAAATCCAGACGCGCGCCGGCGGCAGATTCAACCAGACCGGTGGCGAAGCTTCGACGTGAAAAGCCAGCTCCGATGCTTTGTCGCGGGGTATCGGCGAGAGAGGACCATAAGTGAATTGGACGAAACACCCGTCCGGCGTCATGCATTGAAAAGCGTCGGCAAGAAGCGCCAGCCTTTGTATCTCGGGTTTCAATAAGAGCGGCAAGCTTGACACGATCGCGGCGGGCGGCCGCCGGAGCCGGTTTCCCAAGGTCTCCGTTAAATTATACGCATCTCCCTTGATGACATGGATGCCTGGAAAACGCCGCTTCAGGAGCTTGCAGAAGCCAGGATCGAATTCAACGAGGAAAAGCCGCCCTGGCGCTATGCCGCGCTCCAAAAGCGCCTCTGTGATCGCACCCGTGCCGGGTCCTAGCTCGACGATCGGCCCCGCTTTCTGCGGATCGACATAACGCGCCATCATACGCGCCAGAAAACGCCCCGAAGGGGAGACCGCGCCGGCAATCGCCGGATTGTCGAGCCACGACCTGAAGAAACGGGCCTCGTCGGCGAGCCGCTCTTCGATTGGCGTATTGGGCTTCGGTGAACTGCGCCGGTGCGCGCGCGCGGGTAGGCTACGCAAGAAACAAATCCTCCCTCGTGCAGGCGACATTTCGCCTGCAAAATCGCCAACTCAGGGCACCGTGTCATCAAACATAAATAAATGAAACGGGCAAGGGGCGCGTGCGCGGGGAAGGAGTCACTGCCCGCTCAGATTCTCGAAGAAGTCTTTCATCTTGGCAAAAAATCCAGCCGATTCCGGATGTGTCTTTGTCGAGGACAAAGCTTCGAATTCGGCAAGCAGTTCGCGTTGCCGTTTGGTGAGATTCTGAGGTGTTTCAACACTAACCTCGATGTAAAGATCGCCGGTTTCGCGCGATCGTAGCACCGGCATGCCTTTGTTTTTCAATTTGAATTGTTTGCCGGTTTGAGCCCCCTCCGGGATTTTGACCTTTGCTTCGCCGCCTGCGAGCGTATGCACGCTCACTTCGGCGCCGAGCGCCGCCTGGACCATTGAGATTGGCATGCGGCAGAAGAGATCGGCGCCCTCGCGCTGAAAAAATGGATGCGGCTTCGTCGACACGAAAATGTAAAGATCGCCGGCTGGACCACCTTTTGCTCCGGCCTCGCCTTCGCCGCCAAGACGGATCCGCGTTCCGTCCTCGACGCCTGGCGGAATATTGACGGAGAGGCTGCGCTGCTTTGTGACACGGCCCGAACCGCCGCAGGATTGGCATGGGTCGTCGATGATTTCGCCGCCCCCATGGCAATGGGGACAGGTCCGTTCGATCGCGAAAAAGCCTTGCTGCGCGCGCACCCGCCCGTGTCCGCCGCAGGTAGGACAATGCCTTGGTTTCGCGCCCGGCTTGGCGCCTGAACCCGCACAAGCCTCGCAACCGGTCAAAGTCGGCAGACTGATCGATGCGGTCTTGCCGTGAAATGCCTCTTCGAGTGAAATTTCCATATTGTAGCGGAGATCCGAGCCGCGCGCGGGGCCCCTGCGTCCGCCACCGCGCCGTCCTCCCATCACATCGCCGAAGAGATCGTCGAAAATATCGGCCATCGATGCGGCAAATCCGTCGCCTCCGGCGCCGAAACCTCCATGCTCGAAGGCGGCGTGACCATAGCGATCGTAAGCCGCCCGTTTCTGCCCATCGGACAAGATCTGATAGGCTTCATTCAGTTCCTTGAACTGAATCTCAGCTTCCGCATTGTCGGGGTTGCGGTCGGGATGACATTGCATCGCCGCCTTGCGGAAAGCGGATTTCATCTCGGCGTCCGTGCAGCTTTTGGAAACGCCCAGAATTTCGTAGTAACACCGCCTCATCATCGCTTCGCGTTCCACTCAGTACGCCCCCCAGAGCTTCTCCATGGTTGTCCCCCGCGCCGCCTGCGCCCTCAATCAAAATTCATCCATCCTGGCGTCAGAGACATCCCAATTCTATCCAATTCCATCCCGGCGGCAGGCACAGCGCCCTAACATAAAGGACGCGAGCGACAAGGTCGAGGTATGGCATTGCGAAAAGCCCAGGAACGACGGGCGCCCGCAGCGCTGGCGTTCGAGGTCGATCCACACAACTGAACACCCATGTCACCAACAGAAATCAAGCCGCGCCCCCGAGAGCATGATCTTCCGAAAAGTTACAAACTTTTGGATAAAAGCATGCGACAAAATAAAGAGGGTGAGACCATGAGCGATTCAACTGAAGCGATCACGGTCTCGCGCATGACCCTCTTGGCGCTCAGCGGATCGCGCTCCCAGGATCCAAGAGCAGGACCCCAGAGCGTAACCGGCACCCGTCACAGGCTGGCGTGTCCCTCCCCAACTTAGAGTTATGCCGATTTCGTCTTGTCGTCTGGGCCGACTTCCTTGAAGTCGGCGTCGATGACATCGTCCTTGGTCTCGGCCTTCGCGCCATCCGCGCCGGGCCCACCGCTTTGCGCCTTGTACAACGCTTCGCCGAGTTTCATGGACGCTTGCGTGAGGTCATTCGTTCTGGCCTTGATCGCTTCGGCGTCCTCTCCTTCGAGAGCCGACTTCAAAGCGCTGATTGCGGTCTCGACCGCACTCTTGTCGGATTGGGCAACCTTGGCCCCATACTCCTCGAGAGATTTCTGAGTCGTGTGAATCAATGCCTCGCCATGATTCTTGGCGTCGACGAGTTCACGGCGTTTCTTATCCTCCGCTGCGTGCGATTCGGCGTCCTTTACCATTTTGTCGATATCGGAGTCGCTCAGACCGCCAGAGGCCTGGATGCGGATCTGCTGCTCCTTATTTGTCGCCTTGTCTTTCGCGGAGACATTGACGATGCCATTGGCATCGATATCGAAAGTGACCTCGATCTGCGGCACGCCGCGCGGCGCGCCCGGAATTCCGACAAGATCGAACTGGCCGAGCAGCTTATTGTCGGACGCCATTTCCCGTTCACCCTGGAAAACGCGAATGGTGACCGCTGTCTGATTGTCTTCGGCAGTTGAAAAGACTTGGCTCTTTTTGGTTGGAATGGTCGTGTTTCGCTCGATCAGCCGGGTGAACACACCGCCAAGGGTCTCGATGCCGAGGGACAGAGGCGTCACGTCCAGCAAAAGCACGTCCTTCACGTCGCCTTGGAGGACGCCGGCCTGAACTGCCGCGCCGATGGCGACGACTTCATCCGGATTGACACCTTTATGCGGTTCCTTACCAAAGAAGCTCCGCACGACTTCCTGCACTTTGGGCATGCGTGTCATGCCGCCGACCAGCACGACCTCGTTGATCTCGCCCGCGCTGAGGCCTGCGTCCTTCAAAGCCTTGCGGCACGGTTCGACGGTTTTTTG
>PLUZ01000212.1:10546-16471 GCA_003162995.1 Methylocapsa sp.
GCTTCCTTCAAGCGTTGGAGAGCGAGCTTGTCCTTTTTCAGGTCGATCCCATTGTCTTTCTTGAACTCGGCGGTGAGATATTCGACAAGGCGGACGTCGAAATCCTCGCCGCCCAGGAAAGTATCGCCGTTGGTCGATTTCACCTCGAACACCCCATCGCCGATTTCGAGGATGGAGATGTCGAACGTGCCGCCGCCGAGATCGTAGACCGCAATCGTTCCCGCAGCTTTCTTATCGAGGCCGTAGGCGAGCGCCCCCGCGGTCGGCTCATTGATGATGCGCAAGACCTCGAGGCCCGCGATCTTGCCGGCGTCCTTGGTCGCCTGCCGCTGGGCATCATTGAAATAAGCAGGAACGGTAATGACCGCCTGGCTGACTTGCTGGCCAAGATAGGCTTCGGCGGTCTCCTTCATCTTTTGCAGAATGAAGGCGGAAATCTGCGAAGGGGAATATTGTTTTCCGTCGGCTTCGACCCAGGCGTCGCCATTGGACGCGCGAATAATCTTATAGGGGACGAGGCCCATATCCTTCTTGGTCATCGGATCGTCGAATGTCCGGCCGATCAGCCGCTTGATCGCGAAAAAAGTCCGTTCGGGATTGGTGACACCCTGACGCTTGGCCGGCTGGCCGACAAGACGCTCCCCGTCATCGGTGAATGCGACAATCGAAGGCGTCGTCCGGGCGCCTTCTGCGTTCTCGATAACTTTCGGCGTCGAACCCTCCATGACCGCCACGCAAGAATTGGTGGTGCCGAGGTCGATTCCGATTACTTTACCCATGATTGCTCTTCCTTTCGATCCGCAAGACCACCAGACCCCGAAGCGGTCCGGCACATGGGCGGACAGATTTCCGCCCGGTCCCCGATTGTGTTCAAATTGGTATTACAGCGCATGAACGCAAGATGCGCTGATGAAACCGAATATAAGAGGACAATCGAGGTGCGCAAGACGAAGGCCGAAAGGACATGGCGGATGAGCCTGAGTTTCGAAACCGCTGGCGGGCAGCATGCAACGGCCAAATTGCCGGGTTCCTAGAGCATTTTCAGGCGAAGCGGGCACCGGTTCGCCGTCAGAAAGTGCTCTAACTCTTTGAATGAGCGCAGTTTCGAAAGAAACCGCTGTAGAGGGAATCCGGTAGGTTTGCCTTGATTCGATGGTCCAATCGCGGCAAACCTACCCGGAAGTGACCCAAAATGGTAACATCTGGTAGCAGTCGATCGGGGCAAGAGTCCAATTGAAACATTATCCTTTGATCGTGCTTCTTTCAGCGATCTTAATCCAGACGCCGGCGCGAGCCCAACTCATGCTTCCAGGAGCTCTCCAGGCATCGCCTTCCCCGGCGGATAATACGGTGCAAAATCCTGCTGGAGCCGCGCCGGGGACACCAAAACCGGTTGGATTAAAGCCCCCCTCGGAGGAGACGATTTTCGGCCGTGACCTTTTGCGCGACGGATTTGCCGGCACCATTACCTTCCAGCGCGCATCCGGCAAGGGGGTCGAGATCACAAGGCTTTCGCTTGCCGGAGAAGCAATCTCGCATCCAGGCGTGCAATGCCGCGTCGATGTGGTCGCGGATGACCCGATCCAAACGCGGCTGGCTGGGAAGCCCAATGGCATCTCCCGTTATGAGGTGGAAATCGCAGCCTGCCCATTTTCATTTGATGTGCTCGAGGGCGCCGTAATAGTTACCCGCGTCCCGCCGACATGCGATTTCCCGGCGGCGGATTGCCGGGCTGTTCCGGCGGGGCTTTGGGGTCCCCCGGGCAACAGTTTTGGTCCCGACCAGGTGAAGCAATTGGAACGCGAACGGGGCCATGCGGAGTCCTCGATGCGGACTGGGTTTCACGCGCTGCTGATGAAGGCCGGCAAGGATAAAGCCGCCATCAAGAAAATGGCCGGCGAACAAGCGGGGTTCTCGTCGGAGCGCGAAGTAATCTGCCGCAATTATTTGGGCGAGGAGGTGCATGGATTTTGTGCGCTGCGGATCACCCAAGCGCGTGCTCTCGCTTTGCAGACAGCATTCGAGGAACGCACCAATCTGCAAACAGGACCGGCAAAGACGACGACGAAGAGGGCCGTCGCAAAACAAAAGCCCGTGCCAAACCTTAATTCGGACTCACAGCAATCCCCGCAGCCAGGCTCCGGGCCTCACTAAAGGCAAAGTGCGAGGTGCGGCGTTGCGTTATCTGGAATCCCCCGTTTTGGCGCCGGGCAGCCAAAATAGCTGCCCGCTGGGCTTACTCTTGCGTTTTTCGCTATCCTGTTTCTGCTATCCAACCTAAATTGAAGGTTGGGCTTTGAGGACCAAGCGGGTCCTGAGGGTCAAGGAGAGAAATGTGGAAATCACCTTCTTGCCCAAGCGCCTCTCCGCCAGCGTATTCGCGGTTCAAGCGCTGGCCGCTGTGGCGGCTGCAATGCCGGCCGCCGCTCAGACGGGGGACCCGGCGACTCCACCCCCTGCCGCTTCTCCCTCTCCTGCTCCTGCTCCTTCGGGTTCTTCTCTCTCAGAGCTCATGGCGCAGTTTGTGGCGAGCACAATCCCCACGGCAAATTTTTTGGCTACGGCAAGCCGTTTGGCAATTTCCAATTCCCACAACACGAAGATTCAAAAATTCGCGGAGGCTCTCGCCAAGGATCAGACCGCGGTCGCCAATTCCCTGGCGGCTTGGGTCAATGTGAATGGTCCCGTCGTTAGCCTCCGCTCCCCCTATACGGGACAGATCGGTCCGGGCGCCGCCAGGCTAAGGGCACCGAATTTGCTGCCATCCCAAGTGAGCAATTTGAAGCGCCTCTCGGCCTCGCAGGGCAGCAGTTTCGATAAGCTCTTCGTTTCCACCCAGATGGAGGCTTTGGTCCAACTCCAAATCCTCTATCGCGATTTTCTACAGAACGGCACCGATCCCGGCTTGCGTGCTATCGCGACGCGGGAATTGCCGAAGTTGGAACAAACAATCTCGGCGCTCGATAAGCTGTAGTCCTGCCGGCCATCCCATGGAGGTCAGGAGGCCGCTGGCAAGCGGCGCCGGTATCGAGCGCGTAGCTACTTCGTCGCATAGGCTTTGAGGGCATGGTCGGCCAAGGTTTTGCCAAGCGACCAAACCGCGCCGGGCACGCGATGGCTATCGGCGATGACCGCGTCGAAGGCACGTTCGATCCACTCGCAATCCGCCTCCGTGATGACAAACGCCGGAAGAAGCTTCACGGTGAGGTTTGCGTGACCAGCGACCTGGACAAGGATCTTATGATCCTTGAACAGCGGGATCGTGATGAGCTGGCAAAACAGGCCGGCGCTGACTGTTTCAAGCAAGGACCATGCCGCCTTGAGCTTGAGCGAGCGGGGCGGCCCGAATTCAATGCCGATCATGAGACCTTTTCCACGCACGGCATGCACGAGTTCATAGCGCTCTGCCATGGCTTCGAAGGCGGCGAGAAGCCTCGCGCCTGTCTGCGCGGCCTTATGGATGAGCCCTTCGGATTCGATCACTTCGAGGGTCGCGAGACCAGCCGCCATCGCAAGATCGTTCTTTCCGAAGGTAGAGCCATGCACCACGGCCCGGTCCATGCGGTTGAACATTTTATCAAAGATTGCCTTGCGCATTAAAACCGCGCCGACCGGTACATGCCCGCCCGAAAGCGTCTTGGCGAGCAAGACCATATCTGGCTCGACTCCCCAATGTTCGACCGCGAGAAAGCGTCCGGTGCGCCCCATTCCGGTCTGGATTTCGTCGGCGACGAATAAGGTTCCATATTTACGGCATAAAGCCTGGGCGCCGCGAAGGTAGAGGTCGTCCGGGAGATTGACCCCCTTGCCCTGGATCGGCTCGACGATAAAAGCCGCGACATCGCGCGCCGATAAGGCTTTTTCCAAAGCGGCGAGATCGTTGAAGGGAATAGCGGAAAAGCCGGGCACAAGCGGGCCAAAGCCTTCCTTAAAAATCTCTTCGCCATTTGCCGACAAGGCGCCATAGGTCAAGCCATGAAAGGCGTGATGGCAATAGACGATGCCGGGACGCCGTGTCGCGCGGCGCGCGAATTTGATCGCAGATTCAACGGCCTCGGCGCCGGAATTCGTGAAGAAAACCTTGTTGAGAAAGGGAACAAAGCCCAGCAAACGTTCTGCGAGCAGGCCGGCAAGAACGGACACATCCATTTGGACGAGATTGGGCAGGTCGCTCGCAAGGACCTGGCTCAACGTATCGCGCAGAAGCGGATGATTGCGGCCGATCCCAAACACGCCCCATCCACTCAGGAGGTCAAGATACCGGCTGCCGGCGCGATCGATCAAATATTGCCCTTGGCCGGTGCGAAAACCGACGTCGAAGCCAAGCGTCTGCAACACGCGAACCATCATTTCGTTCAAATGTTGGGTGTGCAGCGCGTAGCGGTCCCGTTCACGCTCGGCCAGCATGGCGCCGATGTCGAAGGGCCGGCCGCTCTCGTTGGATGCCGTCTTATGAACCTGCATATTCCTCATATCCGACTCCTTGCTCGCGCGAGCAACCAGACGCAGCTTATAGCATGGGTCTCAGACGGCGCAGGCTCTGCCCTTCAATCCGGCTTCACCTGGCCGCACCCGGGTTTCTCCCCAACCCGGATGGACAGCAAAAACCAATGTCTTCTCAATCAGATAGAGAAATTCAAAACAGCAGCCAATAGCCCTCATCTTAACCGGGGGTGGCAGTTTAACCATTTTCTGTTTCGGAAGGAAACCGTCGCCGGCAGCGAAACTGGCCGCGAGCATCGGTGGCGGCAGAGTTTCTGTGGACAGTTTTCCGGCCGGGTCCGAGGGCCTTGCCAATGCGCGCTGCTTTCAATCTTGCGTTGACGACAGGGGTAGCGCTACCGTTTCTAGTGGTTTGCGCTCGGCTGCCACGCCCCAAATCATCGCGACCATTGCGGCCACGACCATGAGCCCCGAACCAAGGAGATACCCGCCGAAAACACTGGCGCGCGATCCGGTTTCGATGAGAGTCCCGAACAGGAACGGCGCTCCGACGCCGCCAACCGCGGTGCCGGCCGCGTAAAAAAAGGCAATGGCCAGCGCACGAATTTCTACCGGAAAGATCTCGGATGCCGTCAGATAGGCGGCCCCAGCTGCCGAAGACGCAAAAAAGAAAACTACTGTCCAGATGAACGTCTGCTCTTCCGCATTGAGAAGATGATGCGCGAACAGCCAGCCGCTTCCGGCAAGGAGCAAACCAGAAGCCGTGTAGGTAAAGGCGATCATGGGCTTGCGGCCAATCGAATCAAAGAGCGGACCAAGCAACAAAGGACCAAGAACATTGCCAAGCGCGAAGGGAAGGATATACCAGCCGACTTGATAGGATGGCACATCATAAAAATTCGTCAGGACGAGAGCATAGGTGAAGAAAATAGCGTTATAAAAGAACGCTTGCGCACTCATGAGAGTAAGTCCCAAAAAGGTTCTTACTCTGTACGTGATGAAAAGCGTTTGAATAACCTGTTTCAGGGGGGTGTATGCACGCGGGCGCAACCGCATTGGCGTGAGCGTCGATGCGTCTGAAAGGCTCGCCCCATGCAGGCGGAACCTGCTTTCGATTTCGTCAAGAATCTTCTCCCCCTCGACTTCCCTGCCATGGATGACCAGCCAGCGCGGGCTTTCCGGGATCCACGACCTGAGGAAAAAAATAATGAGGCCGAGCGTGGAACCGATGAGAAAGGCGAGCCGCCAGCCGGCGTCGGGGGCGAATCGGGAGGGATCGAGTACGATGAGCGATCCTCCCGCCCCAAGGGCGGCGCCAATCCAGAACGTGCCATTGATGGCAAGGTCGGTCCGGCCGCGATAGCGCGCTGGTATCATCTCTTGTATCGTGGAATTCACAGCGCTGTATTCGCCGCCGATCCCAGCGCCGGTCAACATCCGGAACAGACAAAAGCTTTCCAAATTCCAGGCGCAAGCCGTGGC
>PLUZ01000212.1:16525-20552 GCA_003162995.1 Methylocapsa sp.
GCAAGCGTGACTTCCAAGCCATCCAAAACCCAAGTAATTCCGAGGGCTACAACCACCAGCGTATGAAATCTTCCCCAGGGAAGACGGTCGAGACGGGCCGGAATGCGGGTTTCGAGAGTAATGTTGGCCACCTCGCGCATGCATCGCCTCCCTGTATCGGCTGCCCGGAAATCGCATTATAAAAACCCTATGGCCAGGGCATTGGTGGTCCTTGAGGGACGGAATAGTCCGCCGCAAGGGAGAGATTTCCGGTTCAACCNNTTGGATAAGATCATGCGAGAAAACAAACGGATAGAGACCATGAGCGATTCATCTTGAAGCGATCATGGGCTACAACCGGCGGCTGAACAAACTTGCGGTTTCGTTGGCTTCAACCATGTCTCGCGCGCCAAAAATTCTGATCTTCGATTCCGGCCTCGGCGGCTTGACCGTTTGTGGAGAGGTGGCGCGCCTGCTTCCGGACGCCCGTTTGATCTATGCTGCCGACGATGCCGCTTTTCCTTATGGGGGATTGCCGGAAGACGTTTTGATCGCGCGGGTTTTATCGGTGATGCACCGCTTGATCGCCCTCTGTGACCCGGACGCGGTCGTCATTGCCTGCAATACGGCATCGACGCTGGCGCTGCCGCATCTGCGCGCGCAATTCCCAAAAATCCCTTTCATAGGGACGGTGCCCGCGATCAAACCTGCGGCGAGCCAGTCGCGCTCTGGGCTGATTTCCGTGCTGGCGACGCCCGGCACCGTCGCCCGCGATTATACTCGCGACTTGGTGCGCACCTATGCCGCCCATTGTGTGGTGACCCTCGCAGGCTCAGGCGAGCTTGCGCCTCTTGCCGAAGCTTTCATGCAAGGGAAAATTGTTCCGGATGCGGCCATAGCGCGGGAAATTGCACCCGCCTTCGTGACGGCCGGTCAACTGCGCACCGATTGCATCGTGCTCGCCTGCACGCATTATCCTTTGCTTCTCGGACATTTCGAGCGGTTGGCGCCGTGGCCGGTGGAATGGGTCGATCCGGCTCCAGCCATCGCCCGGCAGACCAGCCATGTTCTGCGGGAACAGCTTGGTTTTCCGGCAACGAATCCACCATCTGCTGCGCCGAATTATGCCGTGTTTACGGGCACATTGTCCCCGGGACCGGAACTTCTTTATGCCTTACGTCTTCGCGGATTGGAAAAAGCCGTCATGGAGCCGATGCCGCTCGCGGAGTATAGCGGGACTTAGGGGTCATATGTGGAGTTGAATTTGGTTCCCCGGCAACCGGCAAGCTCGGGGCGCAATGCCGCGGTTCGGTCCTCACCAAAACATTAAAAATTTTGTATGGCCGCGGGGCTTATCAAGGGCTAACGCGACGAGCTTCGCCTACACCCGAGCTAATAGTTGTCCCCGTTTCATCAGGAATAAAATGCATTGTAACGATGCCGGTAACGCCGCAGGCCCTCACTGTCCATTCCTCCGTCCAAGAGCGATTATCTCGGCCTGGCGGCACTTGTGGGTTTGCCTCCCCAAACGCGACAAATGAGGTGTTTGTATATTGAATGTCCTTGCAATCGAGAGAAGGCATAAGATTCTGCATTCCCATCTCAGCATACATCAAGGCATCTTGCTGGAGACGCGCATCGGCAATCGTTGTTCCCGGTAATAGCGCAATTCTCCGCATCTTTCCGTTTGGAGTAAACAGAAAGAGGATGTTGAGAATGCGAGTTTCGCCGCATCCCTCAACATAGTCCCTGACCCGCCATTGTCCGGACGCGGGTGCGCCCGCCTGATCAAATGCCGGGGAGTTATCAATCAAAACAGTAGTCGGTTGGAGATGGGGAGACGAACAATTCCCCACAAGCGCGCGCCATTGCTGAGCCAGCATGCCATTCACGGCTTGCTGTTGCTCCGGACGCATCAGAAAAGATTTTAACTCCGGCGACACAGGGACGGGATCCGCCTTGACCGATAATGTGATGCCGAGAAGAATGGCTGTCAGAAGAATAGGATTACGCATCGCACTTCCCTCTGGGCAAAGATGATCGCCGATCCTGTTTGGGTTGCGTAAGGCTTATTATGTTAAACGCGCGCCGCGCAATTCTTATGCAGCCAACGTAACAATGCCCCGGGAAAATGCGCCTTTGCAGCCTTTGCCCGATGGCGGTTTTGTAGAAACCGTTGTATTCCCGTGCGAAAATTCCTTGAACGTTGCTGTTGCGCGCGAGATGGGGCGAGGTTTACGAAACTGCAGCCAGCGCCTTCACGCGGGCGGCTTGACATGTTATCCCGCTATCTCGTTTATTCGGTCATCCCCCCGTGCCGGGCCGTTTCGCTGGTGTTTTTGAACCGCGATTCTTGCGCCGGCCGCTTTTGCAGGATTTTGCAGCATGAGCCAAACCGTCACCAGCCGCACAGTGCCGAACTCTTTTTTCGCGGCTGGGCTCGCCGATGCCGATCCCGAGATCGCCAAGGCGATCGAGCTGGAACTCGGCCGCCAACGCCATGAAATCGAGCTGATCGCTTCCGAGAACATCGTCTCGAAAGCCGTCCTCGAAGCGCAGGGATCGGTTCTGACCAACAAATATGCCGAGGGCTATCCCGGCCGGCGCTATTATGGCGGCTGCCAGTTCGTCGATATCGCCGAAAACCTGGCGATCGAGCGTGTCACCCGTCTCTTCGACTGCAAATTTGCCAATGTGCAGCCGAATTCCGGCAGCCAGGCGAACCAGGCCGTGTTTCTCGCTCTGCTGCAGCCGGGTGATTCCTTCATGGGGCTCGATCTCGCCGCGGGCGGCCATCTGACGCATGGCTCGCATGTCAATCTCTCCGGCCGCTGGTTCAAGCCGATCCCCTATGGGGTTCGGCCGGACAACAACCGTATCGACATGGAGGCGGTGGCGCGGCTCGCCGAGGAGCACAAACCAAAGCTCATCATCGCTGGCGGCTCCGGCTATCCGCGTCATTGGGATTTTGCCGGATTCCGGGCGATCGCAGATAAGATCGGCGCCTATTTCTTCGTGGATATGGCGCATTTCGCGGGCCTTGTCGCTGGCGGCGTGCATCCCTCGCCGTTCCCGCATGCCCATGTGGTGACGTCGACAACCCACAANNGCTGTCGCTTTTGGTGAAGCGCTCAAGCCCGAATTCAAGATCTATGCAAGGCAGGTCGCGGACAATGCCAAGGCGCTGGCTGCGACGCTGATCGAGCGCGGCTATGGAATCACCACAGGTGGCACCGACAATCATCTTATGCTGGTGGATTTGCGGCCAAAGCAGCTCACCGGAAAGGCGGCGGAAGCGAGCCTCGGGCGCGCCGGGATCACCTGCAACAAGAATGGCGTGCCGTTCGATACCGCAAGCCCCATGGTTACCTCAGGGATTCGGCTCGGGACGCCCGCCGCGACCTCGCGTGGTTTTGGGATCGCCGAATTCAAAAAGGTTGGCGAGCTGATCGCCGAAACCTTGGACGGCTTGGCCAAGAACGGCGAGCAGGGCAATGCGGAGGTGGAGGCCAAAGTCAAGGCAGCCGCGAGCGAATTGACGCAACGCTTCCCGGTTTATTGAGGTCACAAGATCGATTGTGGGGCCAAGGTTGCAGGATCGGGCAGGGTTNNATTGAGGTCACAAGATCGATTGGCGCCAAGATCGTAAGATCGATAGGGCTCCAAGATCGATTGGGCTCAATGTGTTGTGGCACGCGATCCGGCATGGCCGCGGGCCGGTCGCGTTTCCAATCCCGTATCGCATGTTTTGGGAACATGCGTCCGCGAGACCGTGCCTTGAGGCCTGTGTGCCATGCGGTGCCCTTTCTGCGGCAGTCTTGATTCCCAGGTGAAGGACTCGCGCCCGGCCGGCGACGGTTCGGCCATCCGCCGCCGCCGGGTCTGTCCCGATTGCGGCGGCCGCTTCACGACTTTCGAGCGTGTGCAACTTCGCGAATTGACGGTCTTGAAAAAATCCGGCCGGCGGGTGCCGTTCGACCGCGATAAGCTGATGCGCTCGCTCGAGATCGCCTTGCGTAAGCGCCCCATCGATCCCGATCGGCTGGAG
>PLUZ01000473.1:0-7473 GCA_003162995.1 Methylocapsa sp.
CGAGGCCCGTAGCGGAGAATGCGCGGTAGAAATCCAGGGCCTTTAATTTGCGAGTTGCGGTCACCACAGTTGCGAGTTGCGTCATTCAGTTCCTACAGGAACGGTGTTTGCGGCCTATGCTGTTGGCCTTGCGGCCAGTCTTGCCCAAAGCGTGCGAATGGCCGTCAGGCCCTGGCGAACGGCTGGAGCCGGCGCAACCTTCGAAAGCGGCGACTGACGCGTGTTTATATTGGATCAGGTCGGCGATCGTGCCAATTGGTCGGTTGGCGATTGGCTAGGTGATAGGGGGGTTACGGGAGTTTCTGAGGTTCCGGCGAAGGTCAAAAAGTTCTTGTCAAACTAATGACCTATGAAAGTCTCCGAGGCCTCCATATCCCGAAATGGCTTCCGCCTCAAGACGAGGCGTTTGTCGATTACAGCGGCTTTCTCGGACCCTGTCGATCACCGGGCGGCGTTGTTCGTTTACGGCGACAAAGCGAGAAATTTGAATTTTCCAGCTAGGGAATCTGAGCACGTCACTCTCTCGCCGGAGGTTCTCAATTTGCTTGAGCGCCGAATGGCAGGGAAGCCCGCAGGGCCGGATAGCCGAAGAGCCTTCCTGCCAGTCGACGAGGTTAAAAAGCTTTATGCAGATGGCCTTTCGATCCGACAAATCGCAAAACATTTCGGCTGCGTCTGGGGAACGGTGGAACGCGCGCTGAAGCGGGAAGACTGAGAATACTCTTCCACAGATAGTTCCACAGATAGTTTCCGGCGCACTCAGATGAGAAAACCAAATAAAATCAAGGAGACAAGTGCATGGCCTATGAACTCTATTACTGGCCCGGCATTCAAGGACGTGGCGAATTCGTCCGGCTGGCGTTGGAAGAAGCAGGTGCGGACTACATCGACGTCGCCCGCGGCCCGGCCAGGGAGGACGCTGGTGTGGGCGCTCTGATGGCGGTTCTGGAACGAGAAAGCATCACGCATCCGCCATTTGCGCCGCCTTTCCTGAAGGACGGAGATGTCGTGATCGGCCAGACCGCCGCCATCCTGCTCTATCTCGGCGACCGTCACGCGCTGGCTCCAAGAGATGCGGAAAAACGGCTTTGGGTCCATCAGATCCAGCTCACCATCGCCGACCTTGTCGCGGAAGCTCACGATACGCATCATCCGTTGGGCGCCGATCTTTATTACGAGGAGCAGAAACCGGAAGCGTTGCGTCGCGCAAAGCATTTCCGGCAGGAGCGAATCCCAAAGTACCTCAACTGGTTTGAGAGCATATTGGCGCGTAATCCAAAGGGCGATAAGCACCTCGTCGGCAAGCGAGTAAGCTATGCCGATCTATCGCTCTTCCAAATCGTCGAAGGCCTGCTTTACGCCTTTCCGCGAGGGACGAAGACAAGTCTTGCCGAGGTTCCGCGCGTGGAGGCTCTGCATCAGAGAATTGCGCAACGTCCGCGAATCCGCGCCTATTTGAACAGCGGCCGCCGCCTCGCATTCAACGAGCAGGGGATATTCCGCCATTATCCCGAACTCGACGGATAAGGCTGTTCAGCGCCTGTTCTTCCGTGAAAAATCGATTTCGCCGGATTGCTTGTCGCCCTGTGGGCATCCACATAGGGTCATGTCTTTCATCATTCTCTTTTTGCCGTGCTGGACTCCACTCCCTTTGGCTTCGCGGCCAGGTGCGCTATTCTGCTTTTCCATGTGCCACAGCGACTTTGCCTCGTGAACGCAGCGTCTATCTTGCATCCGGCGGTTGCCGCCTGGTTTGAGCGCCGGTTCCATGTGCCTACGGCGGCGCAGGCCGAAGCGTGGCCGGCGATCCGGGCTGGCGAGCACGTCCTGGTTGCCGCGCCGACCGGGTCAGGCAAGACCCTGGCCGCCTTTCTCGCCGCGATCGACAGCCTCGTGCGGCAAGGGCTCGAAGGAAGCCTCGAGGACGCGACGCAAATCGTCTATGTCTCGCCCCTTAAGGCGCTATCGAACGACATCGAGAAAAACCTCGAAGAACCACTTGCCGGTATCCGCGAGGCCTTGCGCGAGCACGGTCTCCCCGATGTCGAAATCCGCACCTTGGTGCGCACGGGTGATACACCGCAGGGCGAACGCACAAAGATGCGCCGGCGTCCGCCCCATATCCTCGTTACCACGCCGGAGTCGCTTTACATCCTGCTGACGTCGGAGTCGGGCCGCAAGATGTTGGCGTCAACCCGGACCGTGATCGTCGACGAGATCCACGCCTTGGCACCAAACAAACGCGGCGCGCATCTTGCGCTGTCCCTCGAGCGCTTGTCTGCCCTTTGCGGCGATCGCTTGCTGCGGGTGGGTTTGTCGGCGACGCAGAAGCCGGTCGAGGATATCGCGCATTTTCTGACAGGGGCCGCAAGCGCCGGGTGCAAGATTATCGACACCGGCCATCGCAGGGCGCGCGACCTCGCCATCGCGCTTCCCCCTTCGCCGCTCGAAGCCGTCATGGCGGGCGAAGTCCGGGAGCTGGTCCATGACCAGCTCGCCCGGCTGATCGACGATCATCGCACGACTCTCGTCTTTGTGAATACCCGCCGCATGGCCGAGCGAACGGCCCGCGCCTTGTCCGAGCGCTTGGGCACCGATCAGATTACCGCGCATCATGGCAGCATGGCCAAGGAGCAGAGGCGCGACGCCGAGCATCGTCTCAAGCAGGGCAAGCTCAAAGCGCTTGTCGCAACCGCTTCGCTCGAACTCGGCATCGACATCGGCGATGTCGATTTGGTTTGTCAGATCGGTTCTCCGCGCTCGATCGCGAGTTTCTTGCAAAGGGTCGGGCGCTCGGGACATGCGGTCGATGGCATGCCCAAGGGCCGCCTGTTCCCGCTCTCGCGCGACGATTTGGCCGAATGCGCGGCGCTGCTCGATAGTGTCCGCCGGGGCGAGCTCGACCGGCTCGAAATCCCCGAGCAACCGCTCGATGTCCTCGCCCAACAGATCGCCGCAGAAGTGGCGGCGCGGGAATGGCATGAGGACGAGCTCCTGGCCTTGCTGCGGCGCGCCTGGCCCTATCGCAATCTGACCCGCGCCGATTTTGAAAGCGTGGTTCTCATGCTTGCCGAAGGCTTCAGCACAAAGCGCGGCCGGCGCGGCGCCTTGATCCATCATGACGCCGTCAACCGTATCCTGCGCGGCCGGCGCGGAGCGCGCTTGACCGCGATGACTTCCGGCGGCGCTATCCCCGACAACGCCGATTACCGCGTCCTTATCGAGCCGGGCAATCTCTTCATCGGCAGTGTGCATGAGGATTTTGCCGTCGAAAGCATGGCCGGCGATATTTTCCAACTCGGCAATCAGTCCTATCGCATTTTGCGTGTCGAGCGCGGCACCGTCCGTGTTGCAGACGCGCATGGAACGCCGCCCAACATTCCATTTTGGCTTGGCGAAGCGCCGGGGCGCACGGATGAGCTGTCGCAATCGGTGTCGAGGCTGCGGGCGGAGATCGCAACGCGATTGTCGCATGCCGGGGCCGGGGAGGGCGCCTTGCGCTGGCTTTGCGAGGAGGTTGGCCTCACCGAACCTGCCGCCAAGGAACTCGTGGAATATCTTGCCGCGGGCCATGCGGCCTTGGGCTGTCTGCCGACGCAAGACACTCTTGTCTTCGAGCGCTTCTTTGACGAATCCGGAGGCATGCAGCTCGTCATCCATTCGCCCTATGGAAGCCGTGTCAACCGGGCCTGGGGTCTCGCGCTGCGCAAGCGCTTTTGCCGCAAGTTCAATTTCGAGCTGCAGGCCGCCGCGACGGACGACAATATTCTGCTCTCACTGACCGCGGCCCATAGCTTCGAGCTCGCCGATGTGCAGCGGTATTTGCATTCGACAAACGTGCGTACCGTGCTGATCCAAGCATTGCTCGATGCACCGATGTTTCTGACGCGCTGGCGCTGGGTTGCGGGCGTGGCTCTTGCGCTGCCGCGCTTTCGAGGCGGCAGGAAAGTCCCGGCTTACCTCGCGCGGATGGACGCCGAGGATCTCGTCGGGGCCGTATTTCCAGACCAGCTCGCCTGCGCTGAAAACCTTGTTGGCGAGCGTGAAATTCCCGATCATCCCCTGGTCCGCCAAACCATCGGCGATTGCCTCACCGAGGCCATGGATATCGCCGGTCTGGAACGGCTGCTAAGAGCACTCGAATCGGGCGCAATTCACGTTGTCGCGCGCGATCTGACCGCGCCTTCGCCGCTTGCGCTTGAAGTGCTCTCGGCGCGTCCCTACGCATTTCTCGACGACGCGCCTCTGGAAGAGCGCCGGGCCCAGGCCGTCATGGCGCGGCGGTGGCTCGCGCCTGAGACCGCCGCCGATCTTGGCCGGCTCGATCCGGAAGCGATCGCCCGCGTGCGCGAAGAGGCCTGGCCCGACGCTACCAACGTTGATGAATTGCATGACGCCCTTGTGTGGCTCAGCTTCCTGACCGAGGAAGAAGCCGAGACCAGAACGGGCTGGAATGCTTGGCTCGCCGAGCTTGGGCGTGCGCATCGCGCCGCCCGCATCGTGGCGCCGGGGGCGACACTTTGGATCGCCGCTGAGCGCATTTCCCAATTTGGCGCCTTCTGGCCAGGAGCAAGGCTCGAACCGGCGATTGCGGCGCCTCCCGGTCATGCTGGACAGGACTGGTCGTCGGATGCGGCCCTGATCGAGATTCTGCGCGGGCGGCTCGAGGGTTTGGGGCCCGTCACGGTGGAAGCGCTCGCGGCGCCGCTTGGCATTGAAAACGTCCCCGTCTGCACGGCGCTCGCGGCGCTTGAAGCGGAAGGCTTTGCCATGCGCGGCCATTTTACGCCGATGGCAATCGCGGAAGAATGGTGCGACCGCCGGCTGCTCGCGAGAATCCACCACTATACGGTCAAACGGCTGCGCGCCGAGATCGAGCCCGTCTCCGCCCGCGATTTCCTGCGCTTTCTGCTCGCTTGGCAGCGGTTGACACCGAATATGCGTATGGAAGGACCGGATGCGCTCAAGACCATTGTCGAGCAGCTTGAAGGTTTCGAGGCGCCAGCCGGGGCTTGGGAGACCGAGATTCTACCGGCGCGCCTAGAAAACTACGACCCGGCTTGGCTCGACGATCACTGCTTGGCCGGGCGCATCGCTTGGGCGAGGTTGCGGCCAATCAGCGAACGGCTGAATGGCAGCGAGCGCAATCCGGCGCCAGCGCCTCTCCGCACGACGCCGATTACTTTGCTCAGCCGCCGTCACGCGCAGCTTTGGGCGTCCCTTTCACCGGCGGGAGAAAGCGTTGCGCAGAGCGTCCGGGCGCAAGCCATTGCCGGCTTCATACGGGAGCATGGCGCATCCTTCTTTGATGAGATAGTTGAAGGCACAGGCTTATTGCGATCGCAAGCCGAGGAAGCGCTTGCCGAGCTCGTTGCCATCGGCCTCGTGAATTCGGACAGTTTTGGCGGGCTGCGAGCGCTGCTCGTGCCGTCTGACCTGCGCAGATCAACCACACGCGCCGGGCACCGGCGGCGCAATGTGGCATTCAGCATGGAGCAATCGGGCCGCTGGGCATTGGCCCGCCGGGTCCGGCCGCTATCGGCAGGGCCGCAGGCGGAAGCGGACGCCGTCGAACATGTGGCACGCACATTGTTGCGGCGTTACGGTGTTGTCTTCCGGCGTCTCCTTGAGCGGGAGGCCGCTTGGTTGCCCCAGTGGCGGGATCTGCTGCGCGTTTATCGCAAGCTAGAAGCGCGCGGAGATATTCGCGGCGGCCGCTTTGTCGCCGGCTTCGCGGGCGAGCAATTCGCACTGCCCGAGGCGATCGGCATGTTGCGCGAGGTCCGGCGTGAGCCGCTTACAGGCGAGACAGTCTCGCTGTCGGGGGCAGATCCTCTCAATCTTGCAGGTATCCTGACCCCGGGGGCGAAGCTGCCCGCGCTTACCGGCAGCCGGCTCCTCTACCGGGACGGTTTTCCGATCGCGATGCTGGCAAGCGGCGAAGTGCAATTTTTCGAGACTCTCGATGCCGGCAGTGAGTGGGCGCTCCGGAAGGCCTTGTTGCTGAGTGCGTCGCCTGGTCCCGGCGGAAACCTCCCCCGCAAGCACATTGCTGCGGGCGCGGCTTAAATGATCCTTCCCCGGCGAAAACGCCAAGCGAAACGTCAAGCCTAGAAGCCTGCCAAGGCTGCGCTGCGCTCCCAGAGCAACATCGCAGCCCTGTCGTCCAGTGCCGCTTGCGACGGCGTAACCGGGCGGCATTTGTAGAAATACGCGCCAGTCGTTTCAGCCACATCTGGAGAAGAGGCGAGATAGACAAGCGTTTCCGCGCCTTTCTCGGGGGAGATCGCGAAGAGCTTGGCCAGACCGATGAATCGCGAGATCAGGCCGCCGCTTTGATCGCCGAAGCGGGTGGCGACGAAACCTGGATGCAGGCAATTGGCGGTAACGCCCGTGCCATGCAGGCGGCGGGCGAACTCGCGGGTGAACAGAATGTTGCAAAGCTTGGAGCGGCTGTAGGCTTTCATCGCACTGAAATCCTTTACCAATTGAAGGTCCTCGAAATCGAGCCTCGCTCCACGATGCGCACCCGAAGAGGTGTTGATGACACGCGCGGGCGCCGAGGCCTGGAGCCGTTCGCGCAAACCTTCGGTGACCACGAAATAGGCCATGTGGTTCAGCGCGAAGGTATATTCGAGCCCATCCCCGGTGAGCTGCCGGCTGCCGAACATAGCCCCCGCATTGTTGATCAAGACGTCAATGCGCGGCTCACTTCCGGCGATTTGAGCGGCCACGCGCTTCATCTCTGGGATGCGCGCCAGATCGGCATAATGGACCGTGTGGGCGAGGCTGGGTGCCCTTTCGCGAAGCTGCGCCAGTGTCGCCTCCCCGCGTGACTTGTCTCTCGCGATCAATACGATCCGGGCGCCCATTTGCGCGAGCTGTTCCACCGCAATCTCGCCAATCCCCGATGTGCCGCCGGTGATAACCACGGTCTTGCCCTTCATATGAATTCTCCCTTACGTCTTTGGCGTGCCTCTTGCTTATCATAGTACCAGTGTTACATGACACGCCTAGGCGTGCCGTGACGAGACCTTCGGCATGGCCGCGAACGGTACAGCCGCAAGGGGAAGCCATGGTTTCGCGTATCGTTAAGGTCGCTCCCTTCGATCTGGTGATCTTCGGCGGCACTGGCGATCTCGCCCACCGCAAGATCTTTCCCGCTCTATTTCATCGTTTTCTTGACGAGCAGTTCTCGCAGCCGACCAAGATCATCGGCTTGTCGCGCCAGGATCTGGATACATCCTCCTACCGGGTCTCCATCGCTAAGGCCTTGAAGCAATTCGCGGGCGGGACAGCGCGCGACGATACGATCAAGAGCTTCCTGGAGATGGTGCATTATGTTGTGCTCGACATCAGCAGCGAGGCGGGCTGGGATTTTCTCGAAAAAGAGCTCAAGGGCGATCCGTCGCGCGTGCGCGCATTCTATCTCGCGACGGCGCCGGAAAAATTCGGTCCGATCGCCGAGAAGCT
>PLUZ01000473.1:7502-17464 GCA_003162995.1 Methylocapsa sp.
GGCAAGGAGACGGTGCAAAATTTGATGGCGCTGCGGTTTGCCAATGCGCTCTTCGAGCCTTTGTGGAATTCCGCACATATCAATCATGTCGAGATCACGGTCGCGGAGTCGATCGGCGTCGAGTCCCGTGCGTCATATTACGAAAACTCCGGCGCGTTGCGCGACATGGTGCAGAATCATTTGCTGCAACTTTTATGTCTCGTCGCCATGGAGCCGCCTGCCTCCTTGGACGCGGATTCGGTGCGCGACGAAAAACTCAAGGTGTTGAAGTCGCTGGTGCCGATTGACGCCAGCAATGCGGCGGCACTGACAGTGCGCGGCCAGTATCGCGCCGGGGCCAGTGAAGGCGGCGCGGTTCCGGGCTATGCCCAGGAGGTCGGCAACGAGGAGACGCAGACCGAGACCTTCGTGGCCCTTAAGGTTGAAATCGCGAATTGGCGGTGGGCGGGCACCCCCTTCTATCTGCGTACGGGCAAGCGCTTGCCGCAACGGGTTTCGGAGGTGATCGTTGCCTTTCGCGAGGTCCCACATTCGATTTTCCCTGTCGAGTCGGGTAAGATNNATGCTGAAGGAGCCGGGCTCGGGCGGGATGCGGCTGCAACATGTGCCGCTCGACATGAACTTCGCCGAAGCTTTTAGCATCCACGCGCCGGAAGCCTATGAGCGCCTGTTGACGGACGTCATACGCGGCAATGCGACTTTGTTCATGCGCCGTGACGAGGTCGAGGCGGCTTGGCACTGGATCGATCCGATCCGCGAAGCCTGGAACCAGATGAATGAACCACCGCGTCCCTATTTTGCGGGCACATGGGGGCCGGCCGCCGCGATTGCGCTTGTCGAGCGCGATGGGCGCAGCTGGAGCGAAGAAACGATTTGATCGATTTGACGCGGGTTCGCCCGCACCGTCTGGTGGCAATGAGGAGCCGGAAATGGTTCAAGCAGCAATCGCCGATGTCACAGCCCGCATTCGCAGGCGCAGCCAGCCCTCGCGCGAGGCCTATCTTGGCCGCGTGGAGACGATGCATAACAGTGCCCCGCGCCGCGGGGCACTTGGATGCGCCAATCTTGCGCATGGATTTGCCGCCTGCGCCACCCATGAAAAGCAGCATCTGCGCACCGGCACTGTCGCCAATCTGGCCATTGTGACCGCCTATAACGACATGCTGTCGGCACACCAGCCCTATGAGCGGTTTCCTGCGATTATCAAGAAAGCAGCACTCGAGGCCGGCGGCGTCGCGCAGGTCGCAGGTGGCGTGCCGGCCATGTGCGACGGCATCACACAAGGCCGTCCTGGCATGGAACTTTCGCTGTTTTCGCGGGACGTCATCGCGATGTCGGCGGCAATCGCCTTGTCGCACGATATGTTCGACGCGGCGGTCTTTCTCGGCATCTGTGACAAGATCGTGCCGGGGCTCGTCATCGCCGCGCAAGCCTTCGGGCATTTGCCAGCCGTGTTCATTCCGGCCGGGCCGATGCCGTCCGGCCTGCCGAACCAGGAAAAGTCCAAGATCCGCCAGCTCCACGCCGAAGGCAAGGCCGCGCGGGAAGACCTGCTCGATGCGGAAGCCGCGTCCTATCATTCACCGGGAACGTGCACTTTTTATGGGACCGCCAACTCCAACCAAATGCTGATGGAAGTGATGGGCTTGCATCTGCCGGGCAGTGCTTTCGTTAATCCGAACACGCCCTTGCGCGATGCTCTCACCATCGCCGCCGCCCAGCGCGCCTTGGCGATCACCGCGCTCGGCAACGAATACACGCCGGTCGCCTCGATCCTCGACGAGCGCGCCTTCGTGAATGGCATCGTCGCCTTGCACGCGACGGGAGGCTCGACCAACCATGTCATCCACCTCATTGCCATGGCCCGCGCGGGCGGCATTGTCCTGATGCTCGACGATTTCGCCGATCTCTCCAAAGCGGTTCCCTTGCTGACCCGGATCTATCCTAACGGCACCGCCGACGTGAACCATTTCACCGCGGCTGGCGGCACCGGATTCCTCATCGGCTCCTTGCTGCAGGCGGGCCTCTTGCATCCAGATGCGAAGACTGTTGCCGGGCATGACCTCGCATTTTATGCGCAAGAGCCTTATCTCGACGAAGGGAAACTTGCTTTCCGGCCATCGCCTTCTTCGAGCCGCGACGAATCGGTTCTGCGCGCAACCGAAAATGCGTTTTCTCGCGACGGCGGCCTGAAGGTTCTCGACGGGAATCTCGGCCGCGCGGTGATCAAGGTGAGCGCGGTCGCGCCGGAAAATCGCAGGGTCCGCGCGCCGGCGCGTATTTTTCATACGCAGGAGGAGGTCGAGGCTGCCTATCGCGCGGGCGAACTCGATTCTGATTTTGTCGCAGTGGTTCGCTTCCAGGGTCCGAAAGCGATCGGCATGCCGGAGTTGCATAAATTGACGCCGGTGCTCACCTCGGTCATGGCGCGCGGCCATCACGTGGCGCTGGTCACCGATGGGCGCATGTCGGGCGCGTCGGGAAAAGTCCCGGCAGCGATCCATGTCACTCCGGAGGCGCTCGACGGCGGTCCGATCGCCCGGTTGCAGGACGGCGACATCATCGCCCTCGACGCTGACGCGGGCACATTGACGGTGGAACTTTCAGCGGAGACCTTGCATAATCGCCCGCCCGCCGAGTACGATATTGAGGCACATTCCTATGGCTATGGGCGCGAGCTGTTCCAAATGTTCCGCGCCAATGCGAGCGGACCGGAACTCGGCGCGAGCGTCTGCGGCTGACCAGCAAACGATGCCGCAGCGAGGGAAGGGCGTGTTCCATGCTTTACCCACATAGCGAGGCGACTTTGGCGGTGCTTCGCCGCGCGCCGGTCATTCCCGTGCTCACGGTTCGGGATATCGAGGACGCGCTTGCACAAGCCCGCGCCCTGATCGCTGGCGGATTGACGGTGCTCGAGATCACCTTGCGCACGCCCGCCGCGCTGGGCGCGCTGTCGGCGCTCGCCAAGACATTTCCGGACGCTTGCATCGGCGCCGGAACGATTGTCGAAGCGGACCAGATTGAGGCCGCGGCCAATGCCGGAGCGCGATTTCTGGTCAGCCCCGGAGTGACGCCGCGCCTTATGGAGGCGGCCGTGCGATCGCCGGTACCTCTTTTACCAGGTGCTGCGACTGCGTCCGAAGCTATGGCGCTGCGGGAACTTGGTTTCCGGGCCTTGAAATTCTTTCCAGCCGAGCCAGCGGGCGGCGCAAAATATCTCGCTTCCCTCGCCAGCCCCTTGCCCGATTTGATTTTCTGCCCGACCGGCGGTATCGACGCGATCAAGGCCGCGACCTATCTTGCACTTGCCAATGTGGCTTGCGTCGGCGGCTCGTGGATGATTGCGCCTTCGCTTATCGAGGCGCAAGATTTCGGCAGGGTCGAACAGCTCGCACGGGAAGCGTCCGCTCTCGGCGGCCGCCGTTGAGAGAGGAAACCGGCATGGCCGCGAGCGAGGAAGCAGGCGCCCGCCAAGCGATGATCGACGCCTGTCTGAAGATGAACCACACCGGCATCAATCAGGGCACGGCGGGCAATCTTTCGGTACGCTGGAAAAACGGCCTCCTGATCACGCCTTCCGGTGTTCCTTACGATGAAATGACGGTTGACGATATTGTCTTCATGGACATGGACGGCAATTATCAGCACCGGCTCGCCGCCTCGTCGGAATGGCGTTTTCATCGCGATATTTTGCAAGCGCGCGGGGAAGTGAACGCCGTGGTCCATGCGCATCCGATTCATGCCACGGCCTTTGCCATCTGTGGTATGGAGATACCGGCGGTGCACTATATGATCGCGGCGGCGGGCGGGCCGACGATTCGCTGCGCGCCCTATGAAACCTATGGCACCGAGGAATTGTCTAAGGCGGTGCTGGAAGCGCTGAGCGGCCGGACCTGCACACTCATCGCCAATCACGGGATGATCGCTACCGGCCCGGATCTCCGCGAGGCGATGTGGCTTGCCGTCGAGCTCGAAACCCTCTGCAAGCAATATGCATTTGCCCTTCAAATCGGAATCCCGCGTGTGCTTGAAGCCGAGGAGATCGACAAGACAATCGAAAAATTCAAGGAGTACGGCTTGCGGCGGAAGCCGCGCGCGGCATAGGATTTTATAAGTTTTTCTGAATCTGATAAAGGCGAGGTTCGCCGCGCCGGTCCTATCCCAAAAAGCGGCGCAAGCCAGAGCGAATATGAAGGCAGCTTCCGTGGATTCTATTGCTCAGACGCACAATCATAATTCTGGGGATCAAATCAATTCTCTGCCATTCAGCTTGCCGTTGGTGAGTGTGATAATTGTCAACTATAATTACGGCCGCTTTCTGAAACAGGCTGCAGACTCTGTTTTTGAACAAACCTACCCGAATATCGAGTTCATCATCGTCGATAACGCTTCGACCGATGAGAGTGCTGACGTTCTTCTCGCCATATCAAAACAATATGCGGGCACGACAATCCTGCGGCGAAGCGACAATGGCGGTCAAAGTCTTGCCTCGAAAGAGGGTTTCGAGGCAAGTTCGGGCGAATATGTCGTTTTCCTCGACGCCGACGACGTCCTTCTTCCATCCTGTATTGCAACCCATGTTTTCGTTCATTTGTCCTTGCGTATCCCGGTGGGCTTCTCATCGGCCGACATGATTCAGTCTGTCGATTCGCGGATGGTTCTGGGGACAATTTATAGATTGAGCGAATATGTGCGTTCGGGACGCGGACGAAAACCCGGCCTTCTGCGGCGGATTGATGAAAGCGCTCCCGAAGTCTGGCCGCTGCATAGTCCCGAGGCTGGGTTTGAAAACCAAGTCCATCTCATTTTGCCGAGCGACTGCGATTTCCAATCCTGGTTCTGGGCGCCAACATCTTGCAATTGCTTTCGCCGGGACGCACTTCAGCTCTTTTTCAATACTGAGAGATTAGGTGAGCTTCGCAGCTGCACGGATGCCTATCTCATTCGCGGAGTGAGCTTGTTGATGGGAAGCGTTGTGATCGACCGCGCGCTCGCCATCTACCGGTTGCATGGGATGAATGTCTTTTCCAAGCATCCAAATCTCTTCGGCATGTTGAATTACGAAAGAGGCGGCGTATCGGACAATGATCTTGTCGGCCGTAAACTGGTCATTGATCATCTGATCGCGCAAGCCGAACTCTTCCTGCATAAATTGGAGTCTCCCCAACAATACATGCGAGCCCTGCTGGCGCTCGACGCCGCGTGGCCGCGCATTCCCTCGACGGTTGGCGGCTGCCGCACCTACGTGGCAGGCAAGCTGGTCACGGACTCCGCGGCGCTCACGCGGGAGCTCGGACTGTTCAACTTCGTGTTGCTGTTGGCACGCCTGAAAGTGGCGCCCCCTGTCATCTTGCTGGCCTGTCTGCGTAGCAAAAACAAAAAGCGAACATAAACCGCACCCGGAAGCCTCAATGGAAGTTATTTTCCTCGATAATGGTTTGATCGGCAAGGGAGAACATAGCTACGCGCTCGCGGCGAAACTTGCCGAAGCCTTATCGCGGCGGAACTTGCGATACCGCATGTTTGGCGTCCAATCGCTCGATCGCTCGATCGCCGAGGAGCTTGGCGCCAACCCGCATTTCAAACACTCGCTTTATGATGGCGAGGATTTGTCGCGCGACGAACAGCGATTGCGCGCCATTGCCGCGATTTTCATGGGTGCTCGGGCTCGCGGCCCGATCCGTTCCGAACGGAAAACCTGGACCACGCTCAATAATTCATTCGAGGAAGACCTCGGGACTTTGCCTCCCGGCGTCTGGAAATCCGATAATCTCGTGATCATGCCGGCGATTTCGCAAAATCAGATCCTGGGGTTGATCCGCTATTTGCTCCGCCAGCCGCAAGAACGATTGCCGCGAGTCGTCTGCCAATTCATGTTCCCGCCGAGCTGGACGCCTTGGGGGCAAGTTGCAAGGCATGGGGAACAATTCTACCGGGACGCCTTTCGCTTGGCGGCTCCGCTGCTCGATCGCGTTCTTTTCTTTACGGTGGAAAACAAAGCGATGCAGGCATTATTGAAGCAGGACTTCGGTATCGGCGCCGAAATCTTGCCGATTCCTTTCGACGGTTCGCCTCGCAAGGAAACCGGCGACGGCACGGTGCGCCTGGGATTTTTCGGCTACTCGAAATGCGAAAAGGGCTTTCATCTCTTGCCCAAGGCAATCGAGCTTTGCTGGCGCCAACGGCTCGCTGCCGAATTCATTATTCAAATTCAACACAGTGGATGGGAACAACGAACGATCGAGGCGGAACATGCCTTGCGCACGCTAAAAAATGTGCGGCTCGTGGAAGGGGTTCTGACAGGTGCCGAATATGCCGCGTGGACGAGCCAGACCGACGTGATGCTTTTGCCCTATGACCCGGTTGCCTTTGGAGCCGCGCGCGGTTCCGGCATTTTCACGGAATCAGTGGCTTCCGGGCGTCCCGTTATTACATCAAGAGGAACCTTCGCGGGCGCCAGCGTCGAGAAAAACGAAGCGGAAGGCGAAGTCTTCGAGCCCTACACAAGCGAGAAACTGGCCGCGGCCATCTCCCGGCTCATTCCCCGTCTTCCAGACTGCAGGGTCCGCGCGGCGGAGCGCACGGAGGCCTTCACGCGGGAGCACAGTGCCGACGCTTACGTCGATGTGCTTCTGAGACACGCAAGATCACAACTCTAATGGCGGGACCTCTGCTCGGCCAGGCGAGAGCTCACGGCATACCGTTTTGACGCTTAAGGAATTTCTGTTCGAGCGCACGCCGGAGATAGTCCTCTGCCTTCCGTGCCTCTCCTCCCGTGGGAAGATCAGCACGCCGCATTATTCTTGCGGCAATCTCCTGCACCTGAGCAACAGAAATATTCAACCCTGAATAGTGTAACCCGTAAAGCTCGTCCAGAATTATATCCTTTAGACGATCGGCACGAGCAACCATTCGAAGCGCGCGAGTCTCTACCGATGGATTTTCAACTTTCTTTAGCTTCACCATGTCTACGCTACAGCTTCTGCATGAGATTAAATAGCTTGTTAGTACTACGCGATACATAAGGACGGGCACACACCAAGCGAACTGCACTCTTTGCCAATCGATCTGGGGGATCGGCGACCGTCACCCATCCCTTTCATCCCCTACGTGGGCGAACGTTTGAGGTTCTGAAGGTCCGGCGGCTTTCTGGCCAGGAGATGTTGAGCCTTCGTCACCCTAACTTGGGCTCCATCGCCATGCCGCGCGATTGGACCGATTGGGCGCCGCCCGGCGCCCAGCCCCCGCCTGAGTGCGCGCCGTTGCTCATCGATGTCTTTGCTTTGGTCTGCCTCGCCGAGTTTGTGGCTTGTCTAAAATATCGTGACGAGGGGCTTGACCGATGACTCGACCTCTGATTCTCTCGGAAGGCCTTTTGAATCGGTCCGATGAATCTCAAGGATCTTTCCACCTCCGCCTTACGCAAACGTCGCCGCGAACTTGTGCGGGACACGCCTCCGATCGAGCAAGTGATGCGCGGGACGCTGATCGAGACCTACAAGCGCTGCGGCCGGTCCAACTGCCGCTGCGTCGACGGTCCGGGCCACGGGCCCAAGCATTATCTCTCGGTCAGCCAGCCTGGCGGGCGGCCTCACAGAAATTATGTGCGCAACGCCGACTTTGGCCGTGTCGCTCAGTTCATCAACAACTTGCACGACCTACGCGATGCGCTCGACGAGATTTGTGCGATCAACACAGAGCTTGTTCGACGCCACGAGGATCTTGGATAGATCGCCATGGATCTCGCGCCCGTCCAGTTCGACTTGACACAGGCGGGCGCCATTCTTGCCGACATGGTTGCGGCTTATCTCGACGCCGCCCCGCCGCCCGTTGCGGAGGAGAAGCGCGATGACCATGACGACCTCGAAGATCACCCAACATCATCTGATGCGAAAGGCCTGCGTCTATATCCGTCAATCGACGCCGGGTCAGGTGCGGTTCAACCAGGAGAGCACCGAGCGCCAATACAATCTGATGAACAAGGCCCAAGCCTTCGGCTGGAGCCAGGAGCAGATTCGTGTTCTGGACGGCGATCTGGGCCAGTCCGGATCCGCCGCCGCCAACCGCACCGACTTCAAAATCCTAGTCGGCGACGTGGCCATGGGTCAAGTCGGTGCAATCTTCTCGTTGGAGGCATCGCGCCTGGCGCGTTCGAACCAGGACTGGCACCGCCTTCTGGAGCTGTGCGCTATCACCAACACCCTCGTCATCGACGAGGATGGTTGTTACAATCCAGCCGACTTCAACGACAGTCTGGTCCTGGGCATGAAAGGCGCCTTCGCCCAAGCGGAGCTGCATATCATTCGCGCGCGCCTCCATGGCGGCAAACTGAATAAAGCGGCCAAGGGCGAGTTGCACTTTCCCTTGCCCCTCGGCTTCGTCTTCGAAGGCGACAAGATCGTGCTCGACCCCGACCAGGAGGTGCAAGGCGCTGTCCGCATGATCTTCTCTTTGTTCGAACAGACCGGTTCAGCGTTCGGCGTTGTTCGCCGCTTCAAGGAGCTGGCTCTGCGTTTTCCTCGGCGCGCCTATGGCGGGGCATGGGACGGAAAGCTCGTTTGGGGGCCACTGATCCACTCCCGTGTGACCAGCATTCTCCTCAATCCATCCTACGCCGGGGTCTACGTCTTCGGACGTTATCAATCTTCCAAGGAGATTGGGCCTGCCGGCGAGATCGCCATACGATCGCGCCGAACACCGCAGGAAGCCTGGCGGGTGATGATCCGCGATCATCACCAAGGTTATATCGACTGGGACCAGTTCACGGCTAATGGCGCGCGCCTCAGCGCCAACCGGACTAACGCCGATGTGCTGCCTGGTCCCGCCAGAGAAGGCCTGTGCCTCCTGCAGGGCATGCTTGTCTGCGGGGTCTGCGCTCGCCGGGTGAGCGTCAGATACAAGGGGAACGGCGGCGTCTATCCGATGTACCAGTGCGGCTCCAGGCGCCGAGACGGATTGGCCGAAAGCTGCAATCTGAACCTTCCCGCTGGTCCGATCGACAGCGCATTCGCCGAGCGGTTGGCCGGTGCCATTACCCCGCTGAGGCTCGAACTCGCTCTGGCTGCCCTGAACACTCTGGAGGAACGAGATCGTGCGATCGGCGCGCAGTGGCGGATGCGGATCGAGCGGGCCCAGTATGAAGCCGATCTCGCCGAGCGCCGTTATGACACCGTAGACCCCAACAACCGGCTGATCGCCGCAACTCTCGAGCAGCGCTGGAATGAGGCTTTGCAACGCCTTCGCGATCTTGAAGCAGAGCTGACCAACTTCGAACAGCAGGCCATGCGCGCCGTAACAGCTGACCAGAAGCGGCAAATCTTACAGCTCGCGGAAGACTTTCCGCGGCTATGGGGGGCACCCACCACCACATCCAAGGATCGTAAGCGCATCCTGCGTTTGTTGGTGCGCGACATCACGGTCGTGAAAGGGCCGGGGCAGAGGGTGGTGAGCCTCCAGGTCCGCTGGCAAGGAGGCGAAACTGAGACCATAACGGTCGCCTTCCCGCCCAACCGGGCCGATGCTGTTCGTTACCCAGAAGAGTTTGTCGACCGCATTCGTGCACTCGCCGTCGTACATCATGATGATGAAATCGCAAGCCTCATGATCGCCGAAGGATGCAAAAGCTCCACAGGTAAAGATCTAACCCCCAAAATGATTGGCTGGATACGGTGCAAGCACCGCATCCAGGCTCCCAAGCCGCCCTCCGGCACCCTCACCGTTTGCCAGGCCAGCGAGCGATATGGCGTGACCTCGGGGGTGGTTTACTACTGGATCGAACACGGCGTCGTCCGCGCTCAGCAACGCAAACGAAATAGGCCCTATGCGATCACGGTCGATGACGCCACCGACTACCGCCTGCGCGACTGGGTCGCCAAATCAAATCACCTGACGTCAACATCCCAAACCCAAACTGCATGAGGTGCATTATGCGCAATGCGTCGGAATGCCCAATACGTGACTCC
>PLUZ01000500.1:0-10237 GCA_003162995.1 Methylocapsa sp.
TTTTCGTCCACATCAGCGCCGTGGAACAATCAGGTTTGCGCAATCTGCAGGAAGGTCAGAAAATCGCCTACGAAGTCATTGCCGATAAGCGTACCGGCAAGTCCGCGGCGGGTAACCTGCGCGCGGCCTAAGGGCAAGATCGACCTGATGTAAGGGCCCTGGCGTTAATGCTGGGGCTTTTTTTTCGCTATAGCGGCAGTTGTTAGGACCGGATCTAATTTAATTGCGCGCTGAATCTTGGATTTCTGGATATAAACATCCCAGGGCGGGCTTGGATCAAGTCTTTCGTAGCAGTTGTTTGATCGGCCGGATGAACCCAGCGACAGCCTCAGCCCTCTCATACCCAAGACATTTCGCCATCAGCCAGAGGTAAACTGGTTTCTTCGGGGTGTATCCCGGAACAAAACGCCGGACCAAGGCGAGATATTCATGGAAGGTGGCGCGGTCGTGACGGTAAAGGTTCCGTAGAAACATCGTGCAGTCGGCGATGAGGTCCTCGCGATCCTCTGTGGCCAAGCCGCAACTATCGATCCGGCCGTTGCTTGCAGTGCGCAGAACCATTCCCAGCCAAGGTTTCGCAACATCCTTCAGCCTATACCGTGCAGATTCATCGCCCCACCGAGGTTGGCCGGGGAACATCCGATAAAACAAAACTGGTCCGGATGATGGAACGAAGCGGAAGCCACCACCCGCCGTGGCGATCCGAACAAGCAAGTCGTCATCCTCATAGATATGCATTCGTTCATCAAACCCTTGTACAGTTTCGAGCCATTCGCGCCTCACCAAATAGGCGCCTGGTTGAATAACGTTTTTTGTGATCAAGAGACTTGCAGGCGGCTTGCCATCGACTTGCGGCGTCCGCAACTCCTCAACCGGCAACAACTGGCCTTCTTTCTCAGCCACCCGTTGCCAGTTCGAATAAACAACCGCAATCTCTTGGGGAGATTTTTGAGCAAAGGCCATCTGTAACTTTATCTTATCAGGTGCAAGAAGATCATCGCTGTCCAGGAATTGGATCCATGAACCACGCGCGGCGCGCCAGCCGCTATTCCGTGCGGCGCTCACGCCTCTGTTCGCCTGCTCGAGAATTTTCCACNNCGCGGCGCTCACGCCTCTATTCGCCTGCTGGAGAACTTTCCTCGCACCGGGAAAGCCATCCAGTGCTTGCTCCGCAAGCGCGGCTGTCCGGTCGACTGATCCGTCGTCAACAACGATAATTTCGAGCTCTGGGTAGGATTGAGCGAGGACGCTGTTGAGCGTTGCCTTGATCCATTTTTCTGAATTGTAGGCTGGAATTACGACGCTCACCAAATCCATCGGCACATCCCAAAAGCGGCCGCAAATCTCAAGCTGCCTGGCGTTCGCCCCGATCACCGCGTGAACCGCCTCGCCACACGGGGTTACCATATTACGTCCGGACCACAGGAAGTTCCTAATTCTCGATACTTACTTACGATCCTTCAAGCTGCTCAGGATAAAATCCTGCTCCGCGGGACTAAACAAGTCTCGAAATTTCGTGTCCGCAGTATTGCGGATTTGTCCCGAGGGTCCGCTCACTAAGGGGTGAGTCGGATCCCGGACAATACTGACAGCCTTCTCTGAATAGTCTTCGACCATTTTCACGTCAAAATCACAGCCCAGGAAACCGGACAATCCCTTAAGGACTTTACCCGGATCCGAAACAAGCTCTTCATAGCGGACCAGATAATGCTGGGGATCTCCCCGATACTGAAGACTTTCCCTGAGGGCGACGTTCCATCGACGAACTGCAAGTTCGGGTGATGTTGGTCCCTCCCACACGTCTGGGAATTTCCTTGCCGCGTCAACTAGCGAGGCAACCGTATCTCGTCCATTCCTTATAATGTGAATAAAAGCCGCGTCTGGAATGTATTGTTGGATACGCTTCACATAAAACAGGTGATCCGGTGTTTTCTCTACCCAGATCGGCCGTCCGGCCTTAAGGCTCGCCGCGTCGACAATTTGAACGAACGTCTTCACATTATGCCGCAGCGATATGGAATTACATCGGGCGGCCACATAGAAATTTGGCAAAAGCAGTATGGGTTCCCATGCTCTCGCACGTCGCCTGTACTCTGCAACGCCAAGCAACTCCATTATGGAGCGTACTAATTCGCGAAACTTACGAACTGAGCCTTGCGGCGTTGTGTCCATAGTTAGCAGATCGCGCGCTCCGAACAGCGATAAAAAGAAATTTGTTTCAGGGAAAGAATAGATTTCAGGGTGCGCAAAAAGCATTGCCTGAAGCAACGTTGTCCCGGAACGCGGACAGCCGACGAGAAATGCGCGCGTCTTGATGCCTGCTGCCATAATCCTTCGTTACCCTAATTCCCTAAATGAAAGCAATTCCTCATAGCGAACCAAAACTTCGGCTCTCTTGCTCCGGCTTTGCATCGGTTCCTTAAGCATCGTCGTTTGTCTTGAGGAAATTGCGGACAAGACGTTTCAGGCCGATCGTGCCCGCGAGGGCGGCGCGCTCGGTTTCCTCGTGGCTTGGATTGCCGCCGGAAAAGCCGGCGCTAAAATTGGTGACGATGGAGAGAGCTGCGACGCGTAGACCGAGCCGCCTGGCGATAATGACTTCCGGCACGATCACATCCCCAAGACATCGGCGCCGAGTTGGCGGGCAAGCTTGATCTCCGCCGGTGTCTCGAAAGAGGAACTCGGAAACACCCTAGTCTACACCGATCACGAGCTGCCCCGCATGACCCGGAACGGTCATTTCTAGGAACTCGGCAAATCCTGGTAGGAAACAGAAGAACAGCCATTTCGACCGGCTCGTCGACGCCGCGCTGGCGCGGAAGCTTGGCTGCCGCCATGCTCGCGCTCATGGTGGGCCAGCTTTCGTCATGCTCGGGCCGAAAGCCTCCGGCAGAAGCGCTCCAAGTGTAAAGGTCGCGCGGACGCCCGTGGTTCCGGCAACGTGGATCTTGGCGTCTTCGCCGGCGAATTCGCGCATACGCTGACGGCAGGCGCCGCAAGGCGTAACTAAAGCATCGCCTTCCCCGACGATCAGAATTTCGGCGATGCGCCTCTGACCGGCGACGACCATGGCAGCGATCGCGGCGGCTTCCGCGCAAGTGCCAACAGGATAAGCGGCATTCTCGACATTCGTTCCGGAGAAAATTGCCCCCGAATCGGTGGCAAGAGCCGCCCCAACGGCAAATCCCGAATAGGGAGCGTAGGCGCTCAATCGCGCTTTGGACGCCGCCGAAAAAAGCGCTTCGATCGAACTCATGCGAAAGCCTTTCAGTCCGTCTCGATCACCATCTGGGGAGCCCCCATAACGATCGGTTTAGGCCTATTCGGCGAGGCGGACACAGAGATGCTTTCTTAATGGCGAGTTTGAACTGCATTGGAAAGTTATGGAACCCTAGTCTGAATTAACGGTTAGTCCGGCAAACCACGACCCGGTGATTGCCATGCGAAAGAATGATAACGCCTCGAATCGGGGCTTTGCTGCTATGGATGTAGAGAAACAACGGGAAATCGCGCGTAAGGGAGGTCGCAGTGTTCCCAATGAGAAGCGCAGTTTCTCGCAGAACCATCAGCTTGCTTCTGAAGCCGGCCGCAAAGGCGGCCGCTCTTCGCACGGTAATCGGCAGCCAGGCGGGAACAAGAACTAACTTATTGATTTTATTAAACTCCATATAGGATTATAATGTCTTGCTCGAAGCAGGCTTCGGCTTCGCTTAAGTGATCCGGGAATGCGCTATGAGCCTGGCCGCTCAAGGGCGGCGCGATGGGCACTGGCGGCAACAATTTCGAAGCGCCCGCTCGTCTCGTCAAGTGCGAGCAAAGTGCCCTTGGAAATCCCAAAATAGGCACCGTGAAGACCGAGCTTGCCCTGCCGTTCACGTTCCGCGATCCACGGAAAACTGCGCAAATTGGCAAGACCTTGGACGATCGAAGCCAGCGCCAGACGCTCGATATAATCTTCGAGCGGCGTGCCAGCGGGTCCGATTCGCGCTGCTGCGGGGCTGATCAGACTGATCCATTTCCCGATGAAATCGCCCGGGGAAAGCGGTTCATGACCGTGTTTTACCTCATTGTGCGCGAAGGCTCGTACACCGCCGCAGCTCGCGTGTCCCATGAGCACAATATGTTCGACTTCCAAACCCATGACCCCGAATTCTAGCGCCGCCGACGTACCGTGCAAATCCTCGTTCGGGCCGTAGGGAGGCACGAGATTGGCAATATTGCGGACGACGAAAAGTTCGCCGGGTCTTGCGTCGAAGATGACCTCCGGCGATACGCGAGAATCACAGCATCCGATCAGCATGATACGGGGATTTTGTCCCGCCTCGGCCAAATGGTGAAAGCGCTCTTGTTCATATGGGAAGCGTTCGCCAAGGAAGGCTTCGTAGCCGCTGACCAGCCGGTCTGGTAACAACGCACGGCCACGCCCGCCGCCGGCTGTTCGCGAGGTCGTTTTGGACATGGACGTGTCTCCAAGATGCCGCAAGAAGTCGTGAGCCCGGCGTTCGGTTTAATCCCCTGGCCATTGCCGGCAATCATAACATCGTTTGGAGCTTGTTGAGCGTCGAAAAAAGCAAGACCCGTGCGGCTGCCATAAGGTCATAAGCCAGGCTCGGAAAAGACCAGCCTGTCATCTGCTATTGCGAACTTAAATCCGTAGCTTGGACTAAGATCGATGATTCTATCGATGGTTCTATTGCACTTTCGTGCTGTCATTGGTCTCTTGCCTAGTCTTACTCTCTCGCTAATCTCGATCTCGGCGTGCCGCGCCGATCCGGCACCGGTCATCCACTACGCTCCCGTAGAAAATCTGGAGCATGCCGATGTCGCGCTGATCGATCAGGCGGAGCACAACATCGACCTCGCGGCGTATGTTATGACGGATTGGCCGGTCATGAAGGCATTGATCCGGGCAGCCCAGCGAGGCGTCAAGGTCCGCATATATATGGATGGAGGCCGAATCGGCGAGCGGGAGCCCACTCCGCTCTTTCGGGAACTGATCGCAACTCCTGAAATCGAGGTTCGCTTCAAGCGTGCTGGATCACCTTTGATGCACCTCAAGAGCTACCAAATCGACGGCCGATGGTTGCGCTCGGGCGCCGCAAACTTTTCGGCCTCGGGGCTGAAGCGGCAAGATAACGATCTTCTTATTATCGAGAGCCGGGCTGCGGCAATGGCATTTGAGCAGCGTTTCGACGCGATCTTCGCGGGAGGGGAGGCCTTACCGCTCGCTTCCGAGGGCCAATCCCCGTGAGTGGTGCGATCGCATCCGCTTCACTTGAAGAGATTCCAACGGCCGGACTTGATTGCTCAAAGGCAGAAATTGCCGCGAGAAGGATCAATCGCGCGAAGGGTCAAAGTAGAAGCGTTACCAAAGCGAAAATTTCGTTGTTGCTGGCCAACTCTTCTGCTGGTCCATCAAAGTGCGCAATCGCGCAAAATCTCGATACATGACTTCAATAAAATATTGATATCGAGGCCCAGCGACCAATTGTTAATATACCATAGGTCCAATTTCACACGCTCGGCCATTTGGTCGAAGGACACGGTTTCACCCGGCAATCCATTCACCTGTGCCCATCCGGTCATTCCCGGCTTGACGTAGTGGCGGAAGGCATAATCAGCAATATGAACCTTGTATTCATCATCGTGGGCAAGCGCATGCGGCCTCGGCCCGACCAGCGACATGTCGCCCCTTAGGACGTTAAAGAGTTGGGGCAGTTCATCGATGCTCGACCGACGCAAGAATTTTCCTATACGTGTCACGCAACTATCGTCTCTGCATGCTGGTTTGGCGACTGGTCCATCCTCGAGAACCGTCATCGTCCGGAACCTGAAAATAGAAAATTCCTTGGCGTTGAAGCCGCTTCTCCGTTGCCGGACCAAGATTGGACCGGGGCTATCAAGCTTAATGGCGACAGCGGCAATCATAAAAAGCGGCCAAAAAAACGCTATTGCCGTCATGGAAGCAACGACGTCCAGAGCCCGCTTCACTGCTTTCTCAGAATTGGTCAACGTCACTCTTTGGATAGTGATTGGTCGCAACAGCGGGTCCGTGGACATACCACGCTGTCCCAGCAGGGTTCTCATGCTATGGTCGGGTAAAAGCCGAACCGGCAGCGGAGACGCGCGAAGACGGGAACGAACCGTTTCGAGAAGTTCCTGGCTGCCCCAGCGCAGCGCGATCAAAAATTCCTCGGCACCTTGTTCGCTCGCGTTTGTGATTGCTCCGTCTAGATTGGCTAGGACCTCGCTTGAGCGGCAGCCCCGATTCATTGCGACCGGCACACGAAAAACTTCCTTGCGGCCAAAGCATTGCAATAAAAAACTTGCGCTTAATCCCATCAATTCCGCTAGTTCGCCTATCGTCACGACACGGCGTCCGTCAAGGCTTCCCACCGACAGAAGGGTGCGCGTTGCGATAGCGAAAACCCCGCGGACAATTAGCAAAAGAATTATTTGAAGCAATAAAGTTGTAACCAAGGGCCAGAAAGCCGAAGCGATGTTGACATTTAGAATAAATACAGATCCGGTCACCAAAAATGTCGTGGAGGCAAAGCTTGCAAGGAGACGGCTGACATTAGGGAGCGGCGTGAGCAGCACGGGAGGGCAGTACAGGCCACGCATACTGACAGCATAGACGTAAAAAAACCCGTTGATAAGGCCAGCACTTAAGCATATGTCGGCGGTTGCGAAGTTGTCGTGCCAAAGGTATCGATAAACAGTGCCTCCAAAAGTACTTGAAAAAGCAATAAGTAATAGATCAGCGATGAGTGCTAAAACTTCAATTTTTTGGTAGGAGACTTTGAATTCTTTAAAAATCCACGAATCTTTCTGGATACGGCCTCTTGGCTCCACAATGTCATTTAATCGGCTCAGGAACATCCGAAGGCCTCTCATAAATCAGCACGTATGGGCTTATCTCAATCGTCGGATAACCCTTCGCAAACGACCATTACGATTTGATGATTATAATCAATCATTAAATTGGCAAATTCAAGACGGGCTTACACTAGATGCTCCGCCGTGCCATGAAGCCCAAGGCTTGCTTATCATGTGCAACGTGCGATCCATTGTCCGCAATAACTGAAAAAAAAGTGTGCCACTTCCCGAATTGCGCGAGATTGGGCAATCCAATTTTTCGCTGTGCGGTTTACAGTTTTAAGCGATTGGCCATCTTCATGCGTCGCGGACTTTGGTTATTTCTCGTTTTGGTGGTCAAACTTTGCGGCAACCCCAGTGCCGCTGCCGAATTCGTTGTGGCGGATGGCCCTTACCGCGACAAGGACGCGTCACCCAGCAGCGGGAGCCCTAGCCCGGGCGAACCAATGGAGTCTGCGGGAGAGGCACGCTCTTCTTGGCGTCTCGTGCGGAGTGCCGAGGCGAACAATGAGCCAGGCTCGGTGGCCATCCTTCATACGGTGGATTTTGAACGATCCAATCCGCGTTTGGCAGGCCTCATGCTGCGGTGCGGTAGGCAAGGCATCGAAACCGTTATCGTGGTTGTCGAGCCATATCCCCCACACGCACGGCCACAAATCACCTTACGCGCGCTGGGACAAGAATTTCGGTTTATTGGAACCATTCTTCCAACAGGTGCGGGAATTCGTCTGCCCAGCGATGCGACGGGCCTGGTGACAGGTCCCTGGCATAAGGCGAGTGAGCTAGACATAAAAGTGACCGAGGGGGACTCCGCCGCGATCGACGGCGTTGTCGCCTTATCCGGCCTTTCCGAGGCGCTCGAATCGCTAAACGTGGAATGTGTGCAAAAATGAGACTTTACGCGCGCGTGAATTTAGGTAGATATTGTAGGGAAAACGGTAAGCGCAAAATAAGAAAATCAAGCCAAGATAAGGCAAATGGGAGGCATCAAAATGGAAATACTAATCACCGGGGGCGCCTTTTTGGGGGCCATACTGGGTCGATCTTTCAAGGTGTTGATTCTTGTTCCCGCCAGTATCCTCGTGATCGCTCTACTCCTGATGAAGGCGGGTTTTGCCGGGTATCCCCTACTGAATTCTCTCGTGAAAATCGCCCTGCTGACCGGAAGCCTTGAACTTGGTTTCGTCACGGGACTGATCTCGACTGACATTTCTGCGGCAGTGCAAGGCTTTCGAGGTTTTTGGACACGGCAGCGCCGCACAACATCGTCGCGCCCAGCCCATTTAAGGTAATCGACCCCATCTTTCAGAAGATCCCCCCAGCGCATCGATTAAATCGGTTCATGGCAGAACGGGAAGCAGAACTTTTCCCTGGCGTGCTCAGTTTAGCTGTAGCTGATATTTCTCTTGCCTCGCTATGATGAAGAAGAACCGAGTTAGATCTGCCAAACAGGGTGGAGCGGAGTGGTTGCGCACGCCACCACGAAGCAACAACAAAAGCCCAGGCGCAGTCGTGTGCAGCGATCGTGACGTCGGTGTCTAGCTCCAGCCGAAATTCTTTGCCGCGCATTTGTGTTAAGGTCAGCTGCGTCTAGGGACCCAGCTAGGCGAACGTCAAATTGCGTTGTGACGCCCATTCCGCTGGTCAACACGCGCCTTTCACGAGATCGAGAAGCCAGTTCGTGAGCCGATTGCAAAATGCCTGATCCGGGTTCATGAAAGCGACGTTAGGCGGCTGCCCGCGGCGACAATCATGTCCGGCAGCTCTCCCGGCCATCGGAAGCAACATATGACTTATCCAGAAACCGGCCAATTTCTTCGGCACGATTGGACCACCGATGAAATCGTCGCTATCCACGATTTGCCGCTGCTTGATCTCATCGCGCGGGCGAATCGCGTTCATCGGCATTTTCACGATGTCGGAGACGTCCAAAAGGCGAGTCTCCTCAGCATCAAAACCGGCGGCTGCCCGGAGGATTGCGCTTATTGTCCGCAATCCGCGCATTACCGCGAGGTTCACCTCGACAAGATCGATATGATGAAAACCGATGCCGTGCTCGCCGCCGCCGCGCGTGCGAAAGCGGCTGGAGCCGATCGTTTTTGCATGGGTGCGGCCTGGCGTAATGTGCGCGACGGCGCGGGGTTCGACGCGGTGCTCGATATGGTGCGCGGCGTTCGTGCGCTTGGAATGGAAGCCTGCGTGACGCTCGGCATGTTGAACGAGAGCCAAGCGCAACGGCTGCAAGAAGCGGGGCTGACCGCCTATAATCACAACCTCGACACGAGCCCCGAATTCTACCCGAATATCGTGACGACCCGTACCTATGAGGACAGGCTCGCGACTTTGCGGGCCGTCCGTGCCGCCGGACTTCAAATGTGCTGCGGCGGCATCATAGGGATGGGTGAAAGCGTCAGGGACCGGGCGTCCATGCTGCACATATTGGCTGGATTTGATCCGCATCCGGAAAGCGTGCCGATCAATGCGTTGGTTCCGGTCGAGGGCACTCCCCTTGGGCAACAGACACGAATCGATCCGATTGATTTCGTACGGATGATCGCCACCACGCGGATCGTCTTGCCGGCGGCGCGGGTCCGTCTCTCGGCTGGTAGATCCGCACTGAGCCGCGAAGCGCAAATCCTTTGCATGGTCGCCGGGGCGAATTCGGTCTTTTATGGCGAAGCCTTGCTGACGACGCCTAATGTCACGGAGAACGAGGACGACGCGCTGTTTGCCGCGCTGGCGCCGCTTTCGAGCGCGCAAACACCTGCTCACTCCTAAACATCGGAATATTTCCGCGGGAATTGTCCGATTCGAGCCCCAATCGGACAAAAGTGTTTCACGTGAAACGTTTTGGTACGATTGGGGGCGCGGCGGAATTCACTTGCAGTTGCTGCCCGCGCAGTCGGCCACTGCCGGCTGCGGATACAGGGTCAGAACGGTTGCGGTGCCGGCGGCGAAGACTCGGGCCAAAGCCGCGAGGACGAGAAGTTTCTTCATTGTCGTCTGCCGGCGCTCAGCGGCCGTCGCCGGGGCAAGCCATCATGGACCTATTTGCTCTCCTTCTTAGAAGGAAGAGGGAACATAGTTCGCCTAACTCCGTTGTTGCTGTGCCGTAGTATTTTTCTTCTACTCTGGCATTCAACAAAACGAGGAGGAGAGTCTCATGCGAAAACTCACGATGATTTTGACTGCAGTGATGTTCGTGCTGGGAACGATGGCCATGACGGCCAGCGCGCAAACCCAAGCGCCGGGTGCGGCGAGCTTCCCAGCGCAGCTTCAGAACGCCACACCGTTCGTTAAACAGGCGGCATGTACGAGTACGAGCTTCACCGCACAGCTTAAGAACACGACGCCGTTC
>PLUZ01000500.1:10302-10622 GCA_003162995.1 Methylocapsa sp.
TTTTTGCAAATAAAATCCCATTGATAAAAAAGGGCTTTTCAGGTGCAGAATATAGCCCAGAATCATTCCATGATTCTGGGCGATGCACGAGTATCGTTGGACGGCCAAAGCCTCGATGCGCAAGTGAAGCAATTGCGCGCCGCTGGAGCCGCGAGTGTCTTTAAAGAAACAGCAAGCGGCGCGAGGACCGACAGCATCCAATTGCGCCGCGCGCTCGATCAGCTTGCCAAGGGCGACGTGCTGATGGTGGCGCGCTGGCGCCACGTGCGGGCGCGCCAACGGCTGTTCACTCTTGAAGGTTGGAAGATTTTCTAAAAGTT
>PLUZ01000275.1 GCA_003162995.1 Methylocapsa sp.
GATCATCAAGGGATTCGAAGCGGATGACAGGGCTGCTTATGGGACGGCCAGCGGTGCCCCGAAGGTGCCGTTTTTCCGGTTTCCGGGCTTCGCCGACACGCCAGAGCTCGTAGCTTTTCTGTCGGCCCGGAATATCGGGGTTTTCGGTGCCGATTTCTGGGGCTCGGACTGGCTAAATATGACGCCCGAGAAGGAACTCGCTTTGATCCTCGCGCGGATTGAGCGTGAGAAACGCGGGATTTTGCTGCTGCACGATACCAAACAGCAGACCGCCGCCATGCTGCCAGCGCTTCTGCGCGAACTCAAACAACGCGGCTACAAAATTGTGGCGCTCGCGCCTGGCGTAAGCCCGCCTCCGACGCGGCCCGCGCCCGAAGGCTGGACCTCGGAGACGGACAAGATTATTGCCGATGTGTTTGCCAAGGCGCATCGGGTGGCCAAGCCTCGCGGCCTCCCCGGGGAAGGGATGCCACCGGTGCCGCCTTCGAACGCGCCTGGCACCGCCCCTCTGCCAGGCGAACCGCCAGCAAGCCCGCCGCTCGACATGCGAAAATGATGGTGCGGCCAAGATGCCTTTAGGCACGTGACTAGCAGCGTTAAGCGCTTGAGTTTACAGAAATTGTTGGAGCGGGGGAAGGGAACCCCCAGTAACAACTTTTACAGCGGCAAGCCTATCGCGCTCTTATGGTAACAACGCTGAAGCCCACATAGCGCGTCTTGCCCTGACGAACTGCCTCGGCCCCCGTCGAGACACGCCTACGTTCAAAGCGCCGTCGCCGGCGGGATCCCGGGCCGGCCATGAGTCAATGGGCGCAATGCTGCCGAAACGGTGGCTGCAAGCCCCCCTTTTGACGGCCGTGCAACAGGTGAAGCTTATGGCTGAAAGAGAAGCGGGCGTAAGTTTAACCCAATTTGCACTTGCCTGGGTATTGCGCAGGCAAGAGGTGTCCTCGGCGATTATTGGAGCCACGCGTCCCGAACAAGTGGTAGAGAATGCCGCCGCGGCGGAGAAGGGAATTTCACCCGAGCTTTTCGCGAGGGCCGAGGAAATATTGGCGCCGTTTTGGTGAGTCTTGAGTGTGTCTCTTCTGAATACGTTACGGTGCTTAAATGTCCGTTGATGGAGATTCGCGGCTTATCCGCGTCTTTGTTCATTTGTCTGTCACCTATGGTGCGAAAAGATGGCAAGACTTTTTTAAAAATGGAAAGCTTATAGGGATTAATGACCGGCTTCCCTATGGTTATTATAGAGCAGCCGGGGATGGCTGCCAGATAGTCTACTCGGAAGATAAGAAAGAGAATCGGCTAGATCGGTCTTTCCGTCTTTGGATCAAATCCATCATTGGAGTCGATCTTGTCCACGCATGGCGCAATCGGAAAGGAATTTACGATTCCGATATCGTTTGGACTCATACGGAGCTGCAATATATTGCCGTCTTAATACTATTTCAGATTCTCTTTTGGAAACCTCGGCCAAAACTGATTGCGCAAAGCGTATGGTTATATGACCGTTGGCAGGATTTGGGTTTGATAAAGCGATGGGCTTTTTCCCGGTTGATCGCGAAAGCCGATATTCTCACGGTATTGTCCGCGGAAAATCTCAAAGTCGCGCGCACCCTATTCCCGCATATTCGTTCCGAGTTCATCCCGTTCGGTATCAATGTCGACGAATTGGCTCCTTTGAAGAAGGAAAAAATTCACCATCCGGTCAGAATCCTTTCAATCGGCAATGATCCGCACCGCGATTGGCAAATTCTGATTCAATCGGTAAAAGACTTACCGGATTGCCATCTCAAAATTGCGTCATGGAAGTTGAATAAGGAAGTTATAAAAGATTACAATAACATAGAACTCCTACATATAAGCACGGATAGTAAATTATTTTCTGCCTACGAATGGGCAGATATTATTTTATTAACAATAAAGCCAAATCTCCATGCTTCTGGAATAACTGTACTGCAAGAGGCGGCCGTCCTCGGAATTGCTACCATCTGCAGCGATATTGGCGGATTGAAAGCATATTTTTCGGATGAAGAAGTTTACTTCATACCTCATGGGGACGCTTCGGAAATTCAGAAAGCCATCGCAACACTCGCCGGCGACGATCAATTGCGCTGGCGCTTGGCCGAGCGTGCGCAGGCCCGGATGCGTCCTGGTGATCTCAGCTCACGATCCTACGCGCGCAGACATGCCGAGCTCTCAAGGGAACTGCTGGCGCGGGAGCCGGTCCCGGCGGCCTCTTCCAACACGGCTGGCAGCCGCCCAATATCTTGATTTGCGCAGAACAGGATGACGTCTTGTAATCGGGTTTAGGGAGTCCCTGGCGGCAATAAATCGAGAGCGTCGTCTTCCTTAAGGCATGTGCCGCTCTGCCGGATCGTCCGGGCAAGCCCCATGATGGCGAGGATGCGCCGGCTCGCCTCGTCCAAGGAAAGTCCTTGGCCGCGAATATTCGAGACGCAATTGCGGTTCGCGTCCCGTGTCACACCGGGCTTCGGATCAAAGGTAATATAGGCGCCCATGCTATCGCAGGCGGAAAGGCCAGGGCGCTCTCCGATGAGGACGACGGCAAGCGCCGCCCCTTGTCTTGCCGCGATGTCGTCTCCCAGTGCAACGCGCGCCTGGAGTGCCACGGCTGGCGGGGCAAAAACAAAATTTGGTGCAGCCAAAAGCATTTTGCACAGTGACGCCGCTTGGGCTTGTATGGCGCCGGCGGAAAGCCCGTCGGCGATGACGATCGCGGCATCATAGGGGCCAGGCGAAAGAGCTTGCAGGGAGTCTCGCGCGAGGCGGCGGCCAAGATCCGGTCTCTGCAGGAAAGTCGCCCGGTCGGGCGCGGCACTTCGCACGAGCACCGGGCGCCAGGCGGCAAGTTCGGCGAGAAGAGCTGCACTGTCGAGATTTGCCCAGACCGCATCGCGGGCGCGGGCATGCGCGAGATCGAATTCGAGCAAACGGTGCGTCGGCAGTCCATCGCCCACGCGGCCGAGCGCAATGCGGGCGGGCGTCACGCGGCGCAGATAATCCCAGAAGTCTCCAGGAGGCCGCATCATAGCACCGAAGCGAGCAAGCGGGCGGCGCCTCCGGAAAGGCTCGGCCGGATTCGAGACTCCACGTCCATGATTCCGAAGGCCTTGAGCCAGGCCTCGAACTCCGGTGCCGGCAGCAAGCCCAGCACCCTGCGCACATAAAGTGCATCGTGGTAAGAGGTCGATTGATAGCCGAGCATGATGTCGTCGGCCCCGGGAACGCCCATGATATAATTGCAACCGGCGACGCAAAGGAGCGTCAGGAGAGTGTCCATATCGTCCTGATCGGCCTCGGCGTGGTTGGTGTAGCAAACATCGGCACCCATCGGCAGGCCCATCAACTTGCCGCAGAAATGATCCTCTAGCCCCGCGCGGATGATTTCCTTGCCGTCGTAGAGATATTCAGGGCCAATAAAACCGACGACCGTGTTGACCAGCAATGGCGCATAGCGGCGCGCGACCGCATAGGCGCGTGCTTCCATCGTTTGCTGATCGACGCCGTGATGCGCTTGCGCCGACAATGCCGCGCCTTGGCCGGTCTCGAAATACATGAGATTGGCGCCGGCCGGCGCGCGCCCCAACGCCTTTATTCCTTGATGGGCTTCGTCCAGTAAGGCCAGAGTCACGCCGAAGGCGCCATTGGCTGCTTCCGACCCCGCGATCGACTGAAAAACAAGATCGACCGGGCCTCTCCTATTCATGACTTCCAAGAGTGTCGTGACATGCGCAAGCACACAGGATTGCATGGGAATTTCGAAGCGCAAGCGCAGTTCCTCGATTCGCTCAAGAAGCAGCAGCGTCCGCTTGGTACTATCCGAGGCCGGATTGATTCCGACACAGGCATCGCCGCAGCCATACATGAGTCCATCGAGAATGGCCGCGCCGATGCCGGCGAGATCATCCGCCGGGTGATTGGGCTGGATACGCACGCAAAGACGCCCCGGCAAGCCGATAGTGGTGCGAAACCGCGTCACGACCGAAATCTTTTTCGCAACGGCGATCAAATCCTGGTTGCGCATGAGTTTCGACACCGCCGCCGCCATTTCCGGCGTGATGCCCGGCGCCAGGCGGGCGAGCGATTCTCCCGTCGCTTCGTCGGATAAAAGAAAATCGCGAAAATCCCCGGCGGTCATGGCGGCGATTGGGGCAAAGGCTCGTTTGTCGTGCGTATCGAGAACGAGCCGCGTCACCTCGTCCATCTCGTAAGGCACCACGGCCTCGTCGAGAAAGCGCGCAAGTGGCAGATCGGCCAGCGCCATGCGTGCCGCGACGCGCTCTTCGCCGCTTTCCGCCGCAAGCCCGGCGAGCCTATCCCCCGCGCGATCCGGCGAGGCGCGCGCGAGGAGTTGCCGCAAATCGTCAAAGACGTAATGTGTGCCGCCAGCGTTGCTTCGATAAAGCATGAAACTTCCTGTTCACCAGGACGTTATACTCCCATTATACAGTATGCCGGAGCGGACCGATACGTCCTCCGGCAGGTCTTGTAAACCGCCCGCGCTTCAACGCCAAGAGCGTGTGCCCTTCACATGGAATTGCGCGATTGCAATGGAAGCTATAGAATTCATATAGTTGTAGCATATTCTTAAACAAAAAGAGGATAGGTTTAGTGAGGACATGTTCCAGGCACGGCAGTAGACGGAGTATGGCTAATCTCGCAATCGCGAGGGGCTCGGCGCTTGCCGCTGGGTAAGGCACGGCGGGCCAAAGGCTCACGCTTATTTGAATAAAAATTCGCAACCTTTAACGCTGCCAAACATTACCTACATTAAGGCGGACGGTTATTTTAAAAGAGAGGAACTAATGAGCGCTTCAATGGAAACTTCGAAGAAGTCGCCTGCCTCGACGCGGGGATTCGCCTCGATGGATCCCGAGAAACAGCGGGCGATCGCGCGCAAGGGCGGCGAGAGCGTTCCCCACGAAAAGCGGAGTTTTTCGCAAAACCCGCGGTTGGCGGCCGAAGCCGGCCGCAAGGGCGGACAAAGCGTGAATCCGAACAAGCGCAGCTTTTCGCGGAATCACACCCTCGCATCCGAAGCTGGCCGCAAGGGCGGGCATGCTTCTCATGGCGGCCCGAGAAAACCCGCGGCCGAGGAGTGATAGCAAAAGCCAGTATGGAAGCGCGGCGGGTTCCCCCAGCCGCCGCGCTTTTTTCTGCAAATAAAAAAGCGTGAGTCACATTTTTTTCAAAGTGAGGCTTTTGCCTTCCTTTGGATCTTTTTTCCAGGTGCCGTCCGGTTGCGCGTCGAGATGGGTTTTGTGCCCCTTGCGTGCGGTCAATACGAGGCGGCCATTGACGATTTGCCAGCCGACCGGATCAAAAATCACGATCCCTTGGTCACGGCAACCAGGCGCGAGAGAAGCCTTCTGGCCACCTGACGCCTTCGCCTGTTTGTCCAAGGTCAGCATGCATCCGGTATCCTTGCCGCCGTCGCGCAAGATGGAATAACGCCCCGCCATGTCAGCGGCGGCCGCTGGGACATCCTGCTTGGTTGCGACGACGGCGGGTGCGGTGCCCGCGCCGCCCTGATTTACAACGAGGTTATTTTTTTGCGGCGCACCTTGTAGGGAAGCCAGCCGGTAAACCTCGCTTTGCGCCCCGCTGGCTATGAATGCGGCAGCGTCCGCCGCCGTGAAATCGAGAACTGTCTGGCCAATACTATCAAAGAGATCGAGATGGCCATCACCGGTCAACGCCCACACATCGACGGGGCTCCGGACTGGAAGTACCTTAACACAAGCGAAAGGGATCGTGATTTGCTGGCGCCCCGTATTGGACTGCCCCGCGGGCAGCGCAATCCGGCACTTGCTGTTAGTGTCGCCAATAGACAAATCCCAGACGCCGGCGGGATCTTGGACTCGTGCCGAAGGCATGGCGGCGCGCACCGCCGACCCTGCCAGAATGCTGCCGGCAATGATGAGACAGCGCCAGCCATGCCGCCACCGCATATTTCGCACCCGAAAAACCTTTCGCGCTGGCGCCGGTAAAATTCCCGCGCGTCCCTATCGACAATAGTCTACATCCAGCCTCGTAAGGCAAGTCTGAAACCAAGCAGCTTGCAAACAAAGAGTCATTTGCCGCTTGGCAAACGCGAAAAAGCCCTCGGGAGCAACGCCATCCTAGAGTAAGATGATTCGAATAAGAATCGATGGCTCACCGTATCTTATTGATTTAACATATGATCTTATCCAAAAAGTTTGCAACTATCGATTCACAGAAGCATCCAATTGACGCCGGTCATGTTCAAGATGCGCGCAGGGTTGACGCCTGTAAAACGGCGGTTCCGCGGCGGTGCGGCGCAATGACGTTTACCGTCTGTCCTGATATGGTATTAGCTAAGAGGCACGATTTTCCCGTTAGCAAGCCATGAAAGCGGCTGGTTTCCAGGTTTTCTCATGTGCCGATAATGGTAACCGGGATGGCTGATTTTAAGAGGAAAACTTTGCTGCGCACGCCGGTCCTTACGCTCGGCCTTGTTTCGGCGCTGGTTTCTGGCCTTGGCACAGTTTCAGCTCGCGCCGATGAGTTCCGGGCGCGCTATACGGTGAGTGTCATCGGATTCCATGTCGGCGAGGTCACGGCGGCGGGGGCGGTCGGCCGGGGAACCTACCGAATCGATCTCAATGCCAAGCTGACCGGCATCGCGGCATGGGTCGCAAGCGTCAAGCTGGCGCTCGCCGCGACCGGCTCTCTGCGCAAAGGCAGCCCCGCCCCTTCCACCTATGCCACGACCTCCGCAAATTCCATAGGAAGCCGGACCGTGCGGATGTCGCTCGATTCCGGAAACGTCAAGGCCGTCGAGATTTTCCCGCCTTTCGAGGATAAGGAAGGAAGAATTCCAGTCACAGAGGCGAACAAGCGCAACATTGTTGATCCGACAAGCGCCTTGATCATGCCGGTTCCGGAGGGCGAACCTCTGATCGGCCCGGCGGCATGCAACCGGACGATCCCAGTCTATGACGGCTACGTCAGATTTGATGTCACACTCCATTACGCCGGAGTAAAGAACGTATCGGTCGACGGATACTCCGGTCCGGTTTCGGTTTGCGCGGCGCGCTATATCCCCATCTCCGGTCATAAGCGGGATTCAAAATCGACGAAATTCATGGCGGAAAACAGAGACATCGAGGCTTGGCTCGCGCCGATCGACCGGGCGCATGTCGTTGTGCCTCTCCATGTCGCCTTGATGACCTTGGCCGGTGCCGCAGTGATCGATGCGGTCGAGTTTTCGGTCGTGCCATCGGACTTGACCGCGACCTCCACGCATTGACACCGGCCGAGCAAAATGATCTCGCGATTGCAGACATCAATGCGCTTGCCAGCCTTTTGGGAGAGAAAGCTTTCTTGATGGGCGGCCAGCCTTGCGGGGCGGACGCGGCGGTGTTCGCCTTCGTGGCGGGTTTTTTGGCCCCCGTGTTCGTAACGCCGATCAGATCAGCGGTGGAAAAGCACCAAAATCTTGTCGGCTACCGCGACCGCATCTTGCAGCACTATTTCCAGGGATAGGCTCAAGGGACGGTTGCAGCTCTTTTTTTGCCCAACAAAATTGTTTTTGGACAGTTGACAGATAAGGCCGTCCGAGTCTGGCCGCGTCTTACGCTACAAGTGTTCCATGCTTTGGCCAAAACAATGGTTTTTTACAATGGGTAGCGTCAGTAATCTGGCACTCGCCGATATATTGTAGTGAACAAACAAAGATTTGCGCTTTGTCACCGATTCGGGCGCGATTCGTTCGTCTCCCGTTCAAGGTGTAAAGAATGTCGCGCATGACGGCATCATTCTGATACAGTGCAGTACCGTTGTGGTACAAGGGCCCCAGACTGGAGGTAAGCGCGAACGGCTTTCTTCCGGCGGGAAAACATTCCAGTCACAGCCCATTGTGCGAACCCATCGCTCGAGCGGCAGGGCAATAGATTTGGGATTTCCCAGCAAATATCGCGCCGTCGCAGCCGGATAGGATAAACCGTCCACGTTGCCGCAAATTCCCGATGCTTCTTCCGCGCCGATTAACCAATGAACGTTCCATTTCCGGCCGCCCGATCATTTTTGCGAGACAGCTCCAGGGGTGTCACGGTCCTGCTTGGGCCGACCAATACCGGCAAAACCCATTATGCGATCGAGCGGATGCTTTCCCATTCAAGCGGGATGATCGGCCTGCCGCTCAGGCTTCTCGCGCGTGAAGTCTATAACCGCGCGGTGGAAAAGGCGGGTGCGGGCGCTGTTGCGCTCATCACTGGCGAAGAAAAAATCAAGCCGGACTCGCCGCGCTACTGGATTTCGACCGTCGAGGCGATGCCGCGCGACCTCGACCTTGCTTTCGTGGCGGTGGATGAAATTCAGCTCGCGGCTGATCTCGACCGGGGCCATGTCTTCACCGACCGGCTGCTCAATCTGCGGGGGCGCGAGGAGACTTTGCTGATCGGCGCGGCCACCATGCAGCGCGCGGTACGGGAACTTTTGCCGGGCGTTCGGATCGTTGCACGCCCGCGTCTCTCAAAATTGAGTTTCGCGGGAGAGAAGAAATTGACCCGCCTTCCCCGGCGCAGCGCCGTCGTCGCCTTTTCCGCCGAGGATGTTTATGCGATCGCCGAATGGATCCGGCGCCAGCACGGCGGCGCGGCGGTCGTCCTCGGCGCGCTCTCGCCGCGTACCCGCAACGCCCAGGTGGACATGTTCCAAAATGGCCTCGTCGATTACATTATCGCGACCGACGCCATCGGAATGGGGCTCAATCTCGACGTCGATCACATAGCCTTCGCGGCCGACCGGAAGTTCGACGGCTGGCAGAACCGCCGTCTGACGGCGGCAGAATTCGGGCAGATCGCCGGCCGCGCAGGCCGCCATCTCCGCGATGGGACCTTCGGCACCACGGGACGCTGCCCGCCCTTCGACGAAACTCTTGTCGAACAGCTGGAAGACCATTGCTTCGATCCGGTGCGGATGCTCCAATGGCGCAATACGGAGCTCGATTTCACTTCGCTTGCCGCTCTCGCCGCCTCGCTCGACAGTCTGCCAATGGCGCAAGGCCTGGCGCGGGCGCCGCTCGCTGAGGACCAGCTCGCACTCGAATTCGCCACCCGCGATGAAAAAGTGGTGCGGGCGGCAAAGACCAGAGCCGATATCGCCCGTCTCTGGGAATGCTGCCAAATCCCCGATTATCGAAAGCTGTCGCCGGCGGCGCATGCGGAACTCGTGATATCGGTCTTTGGCTTTGTCGTGCGCGCAGGTCATATCCCCGACGATTGGTTTGCCCGCCATGTCGCGGCGCAAGACCGCACCGACGGCGGCCTCGATACGCTCTCGGCGCGGATCGCCGAGATAAGAACCTGGACCTTCATCGCCAATCGTGCCGGCTGGTTGCGCGATCCTAAGCATTGGCAGAGTGTCACGCGTCAGGTAGAGGACAATCTGTCGGACGCTTTGCATGAACGTCTCGCCCAAAGGTTCGTGGACCGCAGGACGAGCGTTCTCATGCGCCGCCTAAGGGAGAACGCCATGTTGGAAGCCGAGGTCACCCCGAGCGGTGACGTGTTGGTCGCGGGCCAGCACGTCGGGCAACTCAATGGATTTCGCTTCACCCCCGACCCGGCGGCGGTGGGCGAGGCCGCGAAAGCTCTGAACGCCGCCGCGCAAAAGGCCTTGGCGAGCGAAATCGAAGGACGCGCGGGACGGGTGAGCGAAGCCGTCGACGAAGCTTTCATCCTCACCAATGACGGAATCATCCGCTGGCTCGGCGAGCCCATCGGCAAGATCGCCGCGGGCGCGCATGTGCTCCAACCGCGCGTGACGATTCTCGCGGACGAACAATTGACCGGCCAGGCGCTTGATATGGTGCAGCGGCGGCTCGATCTCTGGCTTGCGCAGCATGTGAAGAAGCTCCTCGGGCCGCTCACGGATTTGGAAAATGGCGAAGGACTTGAGGGAATTGCGCGCGGCATTGCGTTCCACATCGCCGAATCCCTCGGTGTTCTCGATCGTGTCCGTGTTGCCGACGACGTAAAGAGCCTTTCCCAGGATACCCGCGCCGCATTGCGGAAATTTGGCATCCGCTTCGGCGCCTATCATCTTTATCTCCCAAGTTTGATAAAGCCCGCGCCGCGCGCCCTCGCCGCGCAGCTCTATGCCTTAAAGCACGGTGGCAGCGAGGCGTTCAAAGGCCTTGACGAAGTTCTCCATCTCGCCGCCTCCGGCCGAACTTCCTTGGTCGCCGACAAGGAGGTTCAAAAGAATTTGTACCGGGCGGCCGGGTTCCGCGTTTGTGGGGATCGCGCGGTGCGCGTCGATATTTTGGAGCGGCTCGCCGATTTGATCCGCCCGGCGGTGAGCTATCGTCCTGGCGTCTCCTCCGGCGATCCGCCTCCAGGCGCGGCGGATGCCGATGGCTTTGTCGTCACGGTCGCGATGACCTCGCTTGCCGGCTGCTCGGGCGATAGCTTCGCCTCGATCCTTCGTGCTCTCGGCTATGTGTCCGACCTGCGCAAGGGCCCCGCAATCAGCGTGCCTTTGCTTGCGGGCGCCGCAACCGAGCCGATTGCCACGCTCGNNAGCCAGCCGAGGCTGCCGTGCTCATGACGGAGCCAGTTTCGCCGCCGTGCGAGTCCACCCCGCTAGATGCAGCGAAGGCGGCCGCGAACGAGCTTGAGACGAGCCAAGCCCCGCAAGCCCAACCAGACGCAATTGGGGCGGCGAATTCCGTGGAGACAGCGGCGGCCGAAGAGCCGCTGATCGAAATTTGGCGGCCGCACCGGCAGCAGCATCCTCGCCGGCCGCCTGAGGCGCGGGCACGCAAGAAACCCTTTGAACGGCGCGACAGAGCGCCGGCCGCGGGTGTCCCCGCCACAGCACCGGAAGCGGCCGCGCAAGACGCGCCGCCGCGCGAAACGGTTGCCGGGGAACCGCCGGACAGCGCTGGTGCCGGAATAGCGGCGCTTGCGCAAGATCGAACCGCATCCCCGCCCAGGACCTTCAAGGGTCGCCATAAGGAGCGTGGCGAGCGGAGCGAAGGCGAACAGAAACCGCGCTTCGGAGGCCATCGCGGCCGCAAGCCTGCGGGCGAGCAAAATCGCCCTGGCGTAGCTGAGCAAGGGGAACGGCGCGGGGAGCGTTTCGGCACCAGGGAGAAGCGGCCAAGCGAAAGGCCGCCGGACCCGGATTCGCCATTCGCGAAACTGCTTGTGCTCAAAGCGCAACTGGAGGAGAAAACCCGGCAGGCGAAAGACAATCAGGAGAGTTGAGCATTTTTTCCGGAAAGCGTCCTCGCGTTTTCAAGAAAAATGTTGCTGACTCGAAAAGGGCCTAGACAGTTGTTAGCCGCGTAATCGGTAGCGGTCGAACGCTTGGATGGAATGCGCATCGCCAGTCCCTTAGCAGCCGGGGGCGGGTTCTGCGGACAGAAACGGCGGCGCGGATGGGTTGGTCCCGCGTCGGCTCTCGATGCTTGCCACGTGACACAAAACGCTTTGTGTAAAGCCTGAATTTGAACCATCGATCCAGGTCAGCCCGGATGAGTGTCAGATTTCGTCATTCATCGCAGGCCAGAAAATAAATGGCGAATTGCGATTTCACGCGACAGTGCCCGAAATCTCTATTCCCAACCTTTACGGCTTTTGCCATTGTCTTCCCTCCCTTTCCCCGAAGCTTGGAACTTACCGCGCTATAGTATTCGGTCATGTTAAGGCCATGAAGGGCCACCAATCTGATGTGGCCGTCACAATGCCTAATGGCGTGTGAGCCCCAGGCGAGCAATGTCGCCTAGAGCTCTTAGAATTAGAGTGATTCCTGATCGTTCACGTAAGTCCGCGTGATCGGCAAGCGCTCCGAGAGAGGCGCATGAAATATTCGTCCGGCTTACGCCGCGCCATCCGGGAACCGTTCATGCGTTTGAGCGTCTGCTTAGGGATTGGCTTGGCGAGCGTGGCCTTCGTCCTTTCCGCCGGNNGAGATCAGCGCGCGCGACGACAGCGGCCAGAGGCATTCAAACAATTATGGCGGTGCCGCTCTAAAACAGCGCGCGGAACTCGACCGCGCAATCGGACATGCGCGTGCGCTCGGCTGCGACCGAGGCCAGTTCTTTTTGTTCGACAATGCGCCGCCGCAATGCCCCAGCCTAAATGCGCTAATTCAACAACTGCAGGCAAGCCTCGCGCAATATGAAGGAGCTGGAGGAGATAATGGCGGCAATTCAGCGGCAAGGCAGCAGCTCATCGCGCGCTACAACGCCTATTGCCGCGGACGGGTACAGCCTTCACCGCAGCCGGCCCAGCGCGGCTTTTTCGAGACGCTTTTCGGGGCTTTCATACCCAATCCAAATCCATTCTCGGCCGAGCAACCCCGGGTCGAAGAGGTGCGCCCGCTAGCCGGAGAAGACCTCGCGCCGCACGGCGGTTCGCAAGCCGTCTGTGTGCGCACCTGCGACGGCGGTTTTTTCCCGCTCCCCTTATCGGCGCGGCAAAGCGATCCGGATCAGCTGACCGGCCTTTGTCAGGCTCTTTGCCCGAATGCCCCGGTCAGCGTCTATACGCGTTCTCCCAACCAGGACATTAGCACTTCTCTCTCGCTTACAGGTGACTCGCCCTATTCCGATTTGCCCAATGCTTTGAAATTTCAGAAGAGTTTCGATCCTGTCTGCACCTGCAAGCCGCCTGGGCAAAGCTGGGCCGAGGCACTTGCAGGGGCGGAAGAGTTGCTTGGACGCGCGCGCAAGGGCGATATCATGGTAACCCCCGAGAGTTCGGCGGAATTGGCAAAGCCGAAATTCGAAAAGACGGCGCGGCCGGAACCAAGCACGCAACCCTCCGCCGGTCCAGAGGACCCGGCTGGGACCGAGGAGGTCACCGGCCCTGATGGGGTCAAGCGGCGCGTCCGGATAATCGTGCCGCCGCTTTAACTTTGCCGATCAAAGGCAAAAGCGCCGCCAGTTCCGGCCCGTTCTCGCGGCCGGTCAAAGCGAGACGGAGGGGATGAAACAGTGCCTTCCCCTTGCGTCCAGTGACTTTTTTCAAAGTTCCGATCCAGACGGTCCAGGTGTTTTCGTCCCAAGGCTCACCAGGCAGGTTTTCGCGCGCCGCCGCCAGAAACTCCGCATCTTCGACAACCGGCGAGATCTCGCCTTCGACAACGCGCCACCAATCGACCACGTCAAGGAAAGCCGTCAGGTTTCCTCGCGTCGCAAGCCAAAATGGCTGTGCCTTGTAGCCAATAATATCATGCACTTCGAGCCTTTCACGGACCGCCTCGAAACTTAGTCCATGCAGGGTACGCGCCGACAAGGCGGTGAGCTCTGCGGGGTCGAACCGCGCCACGGTGCGGGAGAGCTCTCCGAGATCGAGGCAAGCCACAAGTTCTTCAAGACTGCCGACAGGATGCAGCGCCACGGAGGATCCAGTCAAAACCGCCGCCGCGGCGACGGCGAGCGATTCGATCCCGGACTCGCGGAGGCCGCCGATCGAAAGCGCGCCGGACCGTTTCGAGAGCGCCTCGCCGCTCGCCGACGCCAAAAGATTGTGATGCCCAAAGGACGGCAGCCGCCCCGGCCCGGCCAGAATCTCGAAAAGCTGCAGCTGCACCGCCGTATTGGTCACATGATCCTCGCCCCGGATGATATGCGTGACTTTCTGGGCGACGTCATCGACCACGGATGGCAAGGTATAGAGGTACGTGCCGTCTTCCCGCAGGAGCACCGGATCGGATAGCGAGGCGCAATCGATATGGCTCTCGCCGCGCACGAGATCGGTCCAGCGCATGATTTCGTGGTCGAGTTTGAAGCGCCAGTGTGGCCTGCGGCCCCCGGCTTCCAGCTTGGCCCGCTCCGCACTCGAAAGGGCGAGCGCGGCCCGGTCGTAGACGGGGGGCAGGCCGCGCGCCTGCTGGCGCTTGCGTTTGCGATCGAGTTCCTCGGCGGTTTCAAAGCAAGGATAAAGGCGCCCAGCCTCGCGCAGTTTTCCGGCGGCAGCGTGGTACAGCGCGAATCGCTCCGATTGGCGCAACACCGCGTCCGGTACAATTCCTAGCCAGGCGAGATCGACCTCGATGGCCTGGGCGTACTCCTCCTTCGAGCGTTCCACATCAGTGTCATCGAACCGAAGAATAAATTCGCCATGATTCTTTTTCGTGAAGAGGAAATTCAATAGCGCCGTCCGCGCGTTGCCAATGTGAATGCGGCCGGTCGGCGATGGAGCGAAGCGGACGATGGGATACGGCATGCGTTACCTGAGTGTTATGAAACTGTGACAAAACGCGTCGAAGCGTCGAAAGAGCGCTTGTTCTGCGCATTCACCAAAGCAGACGACCGGACGTTCTTGGAGGCCGGTCCTGCGTTTTTCAATAGGTATCTGATGCAAGAGGCGCTTCCCGGCAAATGCCGCGGCCGCTTTCAATCAAGAACCAGATACTAGCTCGGGAATCCGACAATGGCGATGGCATATGCGGCGGCCTGGTTCTGCCTTCTTTCGATCTTTTTCAATCTGATCAGTATCGGGATCGCGGCGATCCGGGCACGGCCAAGGCCAATGCCGCTTCCGCCGCCACGCGCCGCGCCGGGCGTCTCTGTGGTCCGGCCCCTCTGCGGTCTCGATAATTTCTGCGAAGAGACCTTGGAATCGAGTTTCAAGCTCGATTATCCCTCCTATGAAATTATTTTTTGCGTCGCGCGGGCGAATGATCCCGTGGTGCCCCTTGTCCAGCACCTGATCGCGAATCATCCCGAAAAGCCCGCCCGTTTGATCATCGGTGACGAGAAGGTGGGCGCCAATCCAAAACTGAACAATTGCGTGAGGGGATGGGACGCATCCCGCTACGATTGGATCATTCTCGCCGACGCCAATGTATTGATGCCGAGGGACTATATCCAGCGGCTTCTGGCAAGCTGGCGGCGCCGTACCGGCCTTGTCTGCTCAATGCCCGTGGGCTCGCGGCCGCAAAATCTCTGGGCCGAACTCGAATGCGCTTTTCTCAACACCTTCGAGGCGCGCTGGCAATATTGCGCCGAAGCGATTGGGCTTGGCTTCGCCCAAGGCAAATCCATGTTGTGGCGGCGTGAGGTGATCGACAGAGGCGGCGGAATCCGGGCGCTCAAC
>PLUZ01000358.1 GCA_003162995.1 Methylocapsa sp.
CTATCAAGTCGTCGTGGCTTGCGGTGCTCTGCAAGCACTGGCCGCAGTCAATTCCTCGCATGTGGGGGCTGTCGCCAAGGGCGTTGAACAGATCTGCAAGGCCTGCCAGACGGAATGCGAGAAGTTTCCCAATGTTGACGAATGCAAAGCCTGTGGCGAGTCCTGTAAGGCCTGCGCCGCGGAATGCGCGAAGGCTGCCTAAGTGTAAGGGCTGATGATCAGAACAGCTTTTCTCCTTTGGTGCTGAGCCGCGCTGTTCTATGGAGCGGCGTGGCGTGATGAGCGGTGCCGCGGCGAAGCATATTCGATGATGAAGTGGCGTCTTCGGGGCCGCTGGAACGTTTAGGGTATTGGAGAGCCCCCATGGGAGCCCGCCATACCATTGCGTATGAGGCCTAAAATGACTCAGGATGAATTTGTTATCGAAGAGGCAGGCGATAAGACAATCCTGGTCAGGCATTCATTGGCCGGCGTGCGATTTTTGTTTGTGATGAAGGATCGAAAGTTTGCCGGCGTCTCCGGCAATGAACCGAAGCCCTCAGATCTCAGTCTACGGAATCAAGCGCGCAGATTTGCTATGCAGGAGGCCCGCATCCAAGGCTGGATCGATTGACCAAGGCAGCACCAGCAAGGGGCAGGTCAATTGGATCAAAAGTTGAGTAAACAACGAATCCTCATTGGCATGCTCGCGCTTTATGCGGTCATGCTGCAGGCTTTCGTTGTCTCAGCGTTGCCGGTTGCGGTTTTCGATTCCTTTGGCGGCATCGTCTGTCTCCAGGATGTCGGCTCCCCAAATACGCCAGAAAATGACCTCCACCGCCATCATGGCGTGTGTTGCATCTTGGCTTGCGCCGCTTTTAGCTTCGCTGCCGCCGTAGCTGCGAGTGGATTGGCCGTTTTCCCGGATCTTCTCGTTGCTTCCTTTGTCTTTGGCAAGGAACAGGCGTGGCGCGTTAGATCGCCGCTGAAATTCTATTTCGCCGCGCGTGGTCCTCCCTTCCAAAGCGTCTGATCGCAGTCAATCCCTCGACGATCGAAACCCGATTCGCCGGATCGAAGCATTGGCTATCAAGCTTTTGATATAACGGAACAATCGCCATCACCACCGGCGTCGCGATTGCACGCCGGATGACACCCATCAGCCTGAAAGGCACATCACATGACCTTCATTACCGAAAAAATACGAGGAGCAGTCAGCACCGCCGCTGTTGCGGAGCGGCCGCTCGTGGACCTGAAATGGACTTGGATCGCTACCGCCGCGATATGCGCCTTCTTCATCGGCGCGCGCGAATATGAGCAAATGTTCGGCTGGAAAGCGGGGATGGATTCCTACTCCGGCGAGTTTCAGACATACTGGATGCCGATCCTCTATATCTTCACAACGCTCGAATTGATCGCATTCCTAGGTTTGGTGTTTTACCTATTTAAGACGCGGGACCTCGACGTGGCAAAAGTCGAGCCTCGCGAAGAACTACGCCGGATTTTCCACCTGCTCGGGTGGATTTTGCTTTACGGTATCGCTCTTTATTGGGGCGCCAGCTACTTCAGCGAACAAGAGGCAGCCTGGAATCAGGCGCTTGTCCGCGATTCCGCCTTCACGCCGGTGAACATCATCCAATACTATGTCGCCGATCCCATCTACATCATCACGGGTATCGGCGGCTTTCTCTATGCGAGGACACGCCTGCCGGCCTTTGCCTGCCATGGCTGGTCGACCGCGTATGTTCTCCTGTTCATCGGGCCGCTCATGCTTCTGCCATGCGCGGCTCTCAACGAATGGGGGAGCACTGTTTGGATCATGGAAGAACTGGCCGTTGCTCCGCTCCATTGGGGCTTCGTGTTTTTTAGCTGGTTTTCCCTCTCGGTGTTTGGCGTGTCGCTTCTGATCATCGGTCGAATCCGGGAGCTTTCCTCCGGGTATGAGGATGTACTCGGTATTGCCCCCTCCGAGTGATGAAATCCTGGCGGAGCGGGTTGCCAAATCCGCTCCGCCATTCCAAAAGTCCAGGGCTGGACTCAAGCCAATCATTACCGGCCTCCGGAGTGGGCTTTGCGCCAGGAGACCGATGACTTATAGTAGGCAACTCCCACCGCTTAGTCCTTCATGCGCCGGCAGAATCATACCAATTTTGGAAATAGCTGGAGCGGAAGCGCCCGCGCCGGGCAACGGGAGCGGCGGCCGTTTCGCGGGAGCCGAGAAAAGTGGAGTCGGGAGGACCCTGAGTAAAGCGATGAACCAGAGAGCACGTTTTCTGCCGCTCGCCGCAGCGATCCTTTTCGCGGGCAGCGCGCTTCGACCCGCCGCGGCGGATGTGGATCGCGGTGAGTCCGGCGCCGTCCTGCCGCAGCGACCGCTGGCCACCGCCAAGAGCGGGCTCAAGCTCCGCGCCGCTGAGCCGCCCCTGCCGAAGCCTACAAGCCTGGGGCCTCGCTTCGCGCACGCCATCATTGTGCGCACCTTCCCGGAACAGGGCGGGGTGGCGCCGGAAAACGTCGGGAAAGTGGACGTCTGGTACAATGAAGAGATCCGCAACGAGCTCATCGCATTGGCGGTGATCAATGCGGCGGGGGACCGCGTCGATAAACGCGATGCCGCCATCGACAGCGCCGATGGAAGCCACGTGTCCACGAGCGTTGAAGCGTTGACACCGGGCGAGTATACGGTGCGCTACCGGGCGATTTCCGCGGATGGCCATCTCGTCAGCGGCGCTTGGCTTTTCGTGGTAGGCAACCAATAAAAGACGCTCCGGATGGTTGGTTCAGACCGCGGCGCACGCTCAGGGAGGCGTAACCAGTGAATGCTCGGCTGAACTGGATTCTGTTCGCGGCGGTCCTTCTCTTGATCGGCGGAAATGTACTGTTATTTGGCGGCATCCCGCGATGGTTGACGGCGGCGCCGGCCAGCGCGCCTCCGAGCGACAATGAGCCGTCCTGTCTCAAGGTTAGCGATTTCTACTCCGTGCACCTCACTACCTTCTTCCTGGCCGCCAGCGAAAACGGCGGGGAGACAAAAGACAAAACAAAGCGATACATGCCCTATTGCGACCGGATCCCCGGAACAGGGCAGGTAATTTTCACGATCGATCTCATGGAGCAGGATGCGCGAGACCTCGGCGTGGCGATTTCGTTCTCGAAATATGATTCGAAAGGACAGCTCGCGCTCTTGAAAGAGGTGCCCAAGGGCATCCATCCGGGCGGGGTGCTCACATTGGATGCACCGATCGCGGAGCGGGGCAAATATTTGCTCAAGCTGGCGTTCGGCGATGCCAAGAGCNNGACGACACCATCGAGATGCCCATTATGGTGGGCCAGTGAAGGTTTGCGGGTGAACATTTGAGAGGCCATGGCAACCCCTGGCACAGCCGAGTGGTCCCGCAGGCGCAGGCAGAACTCGCTCGATGTCTATTCGACAAGGAGCTGTGGGCGGAAATTGGCGGCAACGTAGGGAAAAGACGCCGAATCTTTCGCTGCATATCCAAGTCTTATGATTTCCAAGTCTTATGATGCCGATTTGCAACAGCTCTGAATTTAGTATGATTTTTATGTATAAAGAGCTTACTTCAGCGCGGTCGCCTTTATAAGGTCAACGTGGAGCAAGTGGCTATTAGCCCAAAGCTCGAAAAGACCGGATCCCCCTGGTCTCCCCGCCC
>PLUZ01000089.1 GCA_003162995.1 Methylocapsa sp.
CGAGGGCAGGGGCCTTTTCCCTTGGTCCGATGCTTATGGCCTTGATCCGCGCCAATCTGCGAAAGGGCTCCCAAAAAATGCGAGCGTGATTTCGTGTTCGCGCCGGGGCTGTTGGAATAGGGCCGCGTGACTCACCTTCAAAATCGATCCTGACTTTGCATGCCTGGATTGAAAACCCGGAAACTTATCGCTGCCGCAAGTGGGTAGAGTTTTCAATGGTTACCGATATGGCCGGTGCTCTGATGCTCGCAGGAAGAGCGGCGTTAGCGCAGAGGTAGCCGATAATGGATAGCGGATATCCAGGATATCAGATAGCTATGCTTGGAAAGCCATGTTATCTCTAGGCATTGCAGATCGATATCGGATCACGCAATGCGAATCGTAGCCACTATTCTCGGGGCAACGGCCGGCTTTGTGTTCATCGCGGCCTCGGCGGCCATGAATTGGATGTTCATGATCGCTCATGGCAAGACAGTGCTCGAGGGGCAGGTCCTGGGCCTCGTGTCGATCGCGATCGATGTTGTAAAGGCGCTCATGCCATTCTTCATCGGTGCTGCTTGGGCGCATAGACAGTGGCTGAGAACTCTTTTGGGTGCGTGTGTCTTCGGGCTTTTCTTCAGTTTCTCCCTCTTGTCTGCGTTGGGATTCGTCGCGACTAATCGCGGCGCGGTGGCAAACAGCCGGGCGGCCCTGTTTTCTCAGTTGGAATCGGCGAGGAAAGAGCTCGGGGAGACCGAGGCGCGCCTAGCGGCGCTGGGCATGACAAAGCCGGAGGGTGAAATCGACGCCGACATCGCCAGGCTCGAGCAGGATCGCCACTGGCAAAGTTGGAAGACCTGTGCTGGCACAAATCCCCGTGCGACCCGGCAAGTCTGCGCGCAAATATTCGGCCTCGAGGCCGAACTCGCCAGGGCACATGCGACGGGCGAGCTGCGGGCACGAATCGATATTCTAAAGCCGGAAATCAAAAGTTTTCAGGATCGTGGAGCATGGGAGGATAAGGATCCTCAATCGCTCGTTTTGCAGGTCTCGAGGTCTCGCAGGCGCAGCAGGCTCTCAGCGTCTTCATCGCTGCGCTCGTCGAGATCGGGGCGGCATCAACCTTGTATCTGACGCTGGGGTCCGGTGCGCCGGTCAACCGTTTGAGAGCGCGCGATATCGAGGCTACGGAAATCAAGGCTGAGGCGAATCCACGGTTCGAAGGTGACGTGCAGGACGAGGAGCGGTTTCGGCTGCCGGAATTGGGGAGGCTCTTGCTCTTTGGCTAGAAACACCGTGTGCATAATGCGCAGCCGATCCAAAAGGAGACAGATCAAAGCTTTTGCGGCGAGGAGTGGGGCATGCCGGCCGGTTTGAAATTTCCAGCGTTCCAGGCGATCGTAGGTGATCTCGTGGAAACGCCGGGTGCCGTCGCCAAGGTGATCGCCTTTGCGGGCCACAAGGGTGGCACTGGCAAGAGCCTTTTGGCGCAGGGCTTTGCAGTGCAGGCCGCACGGAACAGCCACTCCGTTGTGCTGGTGGATCTCGATATCGATCAGCAGACATCGTTCGAATGGGCGCAGGCGCGGCTCCTCAACAAATACAAACCGAAAGTCTGTGCCGCATTGATCGACCCGGCCGCCCATTCGGATTTCGGGTTGGGCACCGCGCGCCTGGGGTTCGATGTGATGGTCGTCGACGCGCCGGGCTGGTCCGATGAGCGGACTCTGCGGCTGGCGGCGATCGCGGATCTCATGGTTTTGCCGGCGACACCTACGGTCGCCGATCTACGGCCGACGATCCGGCTCATGCATGAATTGAAAGGGCAGGGGATCCCGGACAGCAGGGATGTGATCGCGTTCAATCATGTTCGGGCAGCAAGGGAACTTACGTTCGCCCGCACTTACCTGAAGGAGGCCGGGCTCGCGGCCCTGCCGAAGAGCATTCGCGAGCTGTTAGGTTACCGGACCTTGCAAAACGTCGGCCGCGGCATCACCGAAGCCGCCGTGGCAACGGTCAAAAAGGAAGCCAAGGAAATGATGGTTTTGATCGACAAGATGCTGCAGGAAGCAGGGCCGCCTCAGACGGAAGAGCGCTTCAAGCTCGAGGAGGAGCGCTTCAGCCTCACCGCGAGCCCGTCAGCCGGCAAGCCCAAGAAAAGGAGGTGACGCGGTGAATAACACGGTTTTGCGCGCCCCGGCGCCATCACAAACCCTGGGAACGTTGAAGAGCGAGCAGGTCCGGATTGCGCCCGGGAAAGGCGGCCGGCCGCAGCGCGGCAAGGTTCAGTTCAACAACAAGGTGAAGAAGGGCTTTGCCGAACGAGTCGATTACCATTTGCTGCAACTCTCTTCGGAGATGGGCCGCAGGCTCGATCGTGCGGAGATTCTCGAGATGATGCTCGAAGCCTTCGAGGCGGCCCAGCAGGGGAAGGACAGGGCCGAGGCTTTGGCCGTCTTTGCGAGACGGGGCCAGCCGCCGGAGGATCGCGCTGCCGGCCGCGCGCTTGAAATGCGGGTCTGGGCGACGGATGACGTACTCACGGCGCTGACTTCGGAAGCCCGCGGACGCGGCTGGACGCTGTCGCGAGTGATCGAGGCGCTTCTGATCGAGGTCACGAAAACGCGGGCGCACGTCGCGGAGTTGGAGAAAAAGCGTTAAGGCAACACTGGCAAGCTCACGCCGGATGTTCCAACGCGGCGCGAAATTCCGCCGCGAGGTGGCCATGGGTCACGAGGAGGATCGAACGTACTTGTTCGTTGGGGTAGGCTCAAACCGACTGCTATATGGGGGATGACGGTTGACAATCCTCGGGTTTTAGCAGGCATTCATGAATCTGGAGCTTTCGCGATATCTGGAGAGAGAAGGACGGACTAGAAATGGCACGCAGCAAGATCGCATTGATCGGAGCCGGTCAGATCGGCGGAACCCTGGCCCACCTCGCGGCGCTCAAGGAGCTTGGTGACATCGTGCTCTTCGACATCGAGGAAGGCATACCGCAGGGCAAGGCGTTGGATCTTGCGCAATCCGGTCCGGTCAACGGTTTCAATGCGGTGCTCGCAGGGGCGAATAGCTATGAAGCGATTGCTGGCGCCGATGTTGTCATCGTCAC
>PLUZ01000401.1 GCA_003162995.1 Methylocapsa sp.
GAGAGCCTGTTTTTCACTGCTGGCCTTTCACTGCCTCGATCAATTGCTTCAGACTGAAGGGTTTTGGCAAGAAGCCAAAATCCTCTCCGTCGGGCAGGTTCTTGGCGAAAGCATCCTCGGCGTAGCCCGATACGAAAATGACCTTGGCCTTGACGCCGCGTCTGCGCAATTCGCCGAACATGGTCGGGCCATCCATCTCCGGCATGACGACGTCGGACACGACAAGATCGATCTTGCCGCCGTTTTCTTCGACGATCTGCAACGCCTCGATGCCCGAGGCCGCCTGCAGCACTGTGTAGCCCCGCGAGGTGAGGGCGCGGGCGCCAAAAGCCCGGACCGCCTCCTCGTCCTCGACGAGGAGGATCGTGCCATGGCCGGTGAGATCGGCGGCCGGCGCTGCCGCTTGCTCAACGGGGCGTGATGCATGGGTTTCGTCTGGAACATAACGGGGCAGGAGAATCGTAAAAACGGTCCCCTTGCCGACGGTGCTCGAGCAGAAGACATAGCCGCCGGTCTGCTTTACGATGCCATAAACCATGGCAAGGCCGAGACCGGTGCCCTTGCCGACTTCCTTGGTGGTAAAAAACGGCTCGAAGATCTTGTCCTTAACGTCCGGTGGGATGCCATGTCCGAAATCCTCGACTTCAATTGCGACATAATCGGCGGGAACCAATGATGTCTCATTGAAACCAAGACATTCGGCGGCCACCAAATTGCGGGTCCGCAAGATGATCTTGCCGCCCTCCGGCATCGCATCGCGCGCATTGACGATCAAATTAACGAGGACATGCTCAAACTGGTTGACGTCGGCTTCGACGAGCCAAAGGTCGCGGCCGTGGCGCAGCTCGAGATCGATTTTTTCGCCGACCAGCCGGCGCATCAGCATTTGCAGATCCGATAAAACGTCGCCCAATTGCAGGACCTGTGGCCGCAAGGTTTGACGGCGCGAAAAGGCCAAGAGCTGCCGCACAAGTGAGGCCGCGCGGTTGGCGTTTTGTTTAATTTGATTGATGTCCTGAAACGATGGGTCGGTCGGCCGGTGATTGGCAAGAAGCAGGTCGGAATAACCGATGATCGCGGTCAAGACATTGTTGAAATCATGGGCCACGCCGCCGGCAAGCTGTCCGATCGCTTGCATCTTCTGAGATTGCGCGAAATTGCTCTGCAGAGCCCGCTGCTCGGTCGTGTCGAGTGCGTAAATCGTCGCGCCGTTTCCGTCGCCTTCTTCCGCCGCCGAGACAAACAGTCTTGCCGAGCGCTCGCCTTCCCCAGCGAGGCCGACATCGACCGGCGAGATATCTGGCGTCGACCGGAAGGCCGCGGCAATGGCGGTTTCGAGGGCGGCGTGATCGCGATCGAGAATACCGGCGAAGATCGAGGGCGCGGCTTCGCGGGGTTGCTTCAAAGTGTCTGGCATGAGTCGCGCGAAAGCGGCGTTTGAACGCGTGATCCGCCCGCTCTTGTCGAGGATGGCGATTGCCATCGGCGTCGCATTGAAGACCCGTGCGAAGCGCTCCTCCGCAGCGCGCAAATCCTCCGCAGGTTCCTCGGCGGACGCGCGGTTGAGGACGAGCGTGCGCGACGGCCCGGGCAGGCCATCTTGTCCGAACGCGACGCTGTGGAGTACGCGAGCGGGAAGGTTTTGGCCATTACGGCGTTTGAGTTCGATGTCGAATTGCTCGGTGCAGACCTCGCCCGCGCTGCCGGCGATCGAGGTGATAAGCGCGCCGCCGCCAGCGGCCACGAAGTCGGTTAGCTTGAGACTTCCGGAACCGGCCTCCGCCGGATCATAGCCGAGCCAGCCGGCAAGGGTAGCGTTCATGTAAGAAACGTCACCGTTCCGGCGGCAGGAAAAAAATCCGGCTGGCGCATGGTCTAGAAAATCGATGGCATGCCGCAATTCCTGAAAGACGTTTTCCTGCCTTTCCCGTTCGCGTGTGACATCGGCGACGGACCATAAGCAAGCGCGCCCGATTCCAAATGCGAGAGGTCTCACCTTGATCTTGTACCAGCCGGCCTCGCCTTCATTGTTAAGAGGCGGCGACAAACGCACTTCCTCGACACTTGCCTTGCCGTTGCGCGAGGCTTGCGCGAGCCGGTAAATGGCCTCGGAAATCTCGGGGGATCCGGAGAACAGCCGCTCGACCGCGCGCACGTCTGCGAGGCGATGGGCGCCGGCCAAAGTCATATAGGCTTCGTTCGCGTAAATGATTTTGCCGCCAGCGCCGATAACAAGCTGCCCTTCGGCGTTGCCGTCGCAAATGAGCTTGGTGAGGTCATTCCTCGACGCGCGTCCGGAAAACCGGAGAAGGCCCGCCGCGAAGGCGAAGGAGGTGCAAATGCCCGCGACCGCGAAGAGGGCCAGCAATAAGATTACGGCCGTGACGCCTCCCTCATTGGGCAAGAAGGAAAAAGCCGTGACCGAGGCGGCCAAAAGCACAAAAAAAGCTAAGGCCAAGGTTTGATTGCCAGCGTGCCCGGTCCCGCTGCCAATGGTAGATGTCGTCTGCTCGCTCATCAAATTTTATCCGGTGAAAGCGAATGAACTCTCTTTGCACCCAATGCTCCACCTTGACGGTGAACTTCCACCATCTTCGTGCGTTGATAATGAAAGCGCAACAGCGCAATGGCGGTCTCCTTTCGCGTCGAGCCGCACGGGACGGAGACTTTAATGCAAGTGTTTTGTAAATTCCTCGCCACTATGACCATTTCTGTTTTAGCCTCCGGTGGCGCCATCGCGCAAAATTCTAATTATTACGGGCAGCTGCCGCCAAATCCGCCGCAAAGCTGGCTCGCGCAGGGCCGCTCCGTCCAGGAATGGGACCGGTACCGCTATGATTATTCTGGCACTCGCGGCCGCATGGGCCTCGGCGCCGACCCGGCTCACCCGGAAGGTCCCGGTAATTTTTCATCGCCGGGCCGGTAGCTTCGGGCAGGTTCAGCAAATCAATTTTGGATGAATATTGTTAACTATTTGTTAGCCTAGACCGGCATGGCGGTTTGGAACGTGCTACGCTAAGCTAACCGCTTCCGCCATTTTCTTCGAGCGAGCCGCGACATGCCGGGCTTAAGTGAAAGTTTTTTCGCAAACAAGAGTTTCACCCTTCTCGTCGCGGCACTGGCGTTCCTTGCCGCCGTGATTCTGCTTTCTGTGATTTTCCGCTTTGCCTTCGGACGAAGGCTCCGGCTGCCGCGCAACGGAAGGGCCCGGCAGCCGCGGCTTGGGACCGTCGATGCCTTCGACCTCGACCGGCAGCGCCAGCTTGTTATTATTCGACGCGACAATGTTGAACATTTGCTGATGATCGGTGGTCCCAACGACCTCGTCATCGAATCGCAAATCATTCGTGCCGAGAGCCGCGAGCCGCGCGACTTCCGCGACGCCAGAATTCGCGAAAAGGAAGTGCGCGACAAAGAGCCGAGAGATGCGGTTTCTTGGCCTTCTCCAGCCGAATCGCCATCGCCGTATCCGCCCCAGCGCAAAATGCCGTTTCCGCCCGCCGCCGTATTGGAACCAGAGACCGGAGTGACGGACGCCGTCCATAATGAGGGCTCAATACCGGAGTTCACGCCTTCCACCGTTTTGCCTGCTCAAAGGCCTCCCGCGTTTCCCGTGCCACCAAGACGCGCTTCGCCGGCCGCCACTCCTTTTAGCCAGAGACTCCCGAATCAACGCGAGTCTCTCCATGGGCGCGCGGATCCCTCGCAAAGACCAGAGGCTGCGGCCAGTCCTGCCAAGGATTTTCGGCGCGCATCGGTCGCGACCCCTTTTTTGCGGTCCTCGACGCAGCAACGTCAGGCGGAAGCAACGGCCGTCAGACTAGCGCCTTCAAGCGGCCCCGAGACGCTCCCTGCAGTCCCAAACGCTCCAAGTTCGCTCCACGGTTTTGAGGAAATTCCAGGGTCACCGGTGGTTAACGCGGCAGCGGGGACCGGACCCGCGCCCTCGACGCCAACGATAGTGCCTGCGGCTTCAGCGATCGCCGCAGGTGACCTAATCCAGGATGTTTCGGCGGCTGGTCCGGTGCAAGTCAGCGTCGATGCGTTGGAAGCGGAAATGGCCAAACTGCTCGGACGCGCGCCAGGCTAATATCAGGGTCGCGGATACCGACTCATGCAGCCTTTTTCAAATTTCCGCATCCTAAATAGGTTTGCGAAAATTCGAGGTTGCAACCAACGGTCATTCATCATGACCGTTGGTTTAGAGCGGGATGAGATTTGGCG
>PLUZ01000167.1:0-637 GCA_003162995.1 Methylocapsa sp.
AACCAAACCCGCTCGCCGGCCTGCGGAACCATCACCGTCAAACAACCCAGCAACACCCCGCAGACGGTCAATGGCGTCAATACCGATATGACAGCCCAGCAACAAACCATTCTCCAAAATGTCCTTTCGAACGACATCCGCCCCTCGGTCGAAAGTGTGGCGGCCAATTATTGGCAAACGAAACAAACCTCCGCCTTGACGCCCCTGCAGGCAACTTATGTGCAAGCCACCGCCGACTACACTCAACAGCTCACGACGGCGGCAACCAACATCACCAGCCAGTTGAACGCCGCCATTACGGCCCAAGACGCCCGCAACGGCTCCATCGGCCTGATCCAAAACGAAAATCAACTCTCGGCCTTGGGCTGGTCAGGCGCCGGCGCCTATTATCTCCTCTTCGCCCAAATCAATGGTCGAACCCTTTCCCTTCTCAACGCGACGCCCATCATCAATATGCCGAGCTTCGACGGATTGAGCACGTCTCTCAAATACGATCTTGCCCCCTTGATTTCGGGAACAACCTCCTTTCTCACCACGCTTCGCACTTACGCCACCACGACCGACGGAATGGACGTCCCAGGCGCAAATGCCGACCTGTTCACCGGCCAAACCAACGGCGACGACGGCAGCTCCATGC
>PLUZ01000167.1:692-3368 GCA_003162995.1 Methylocapsa sp.
CTTGCCGCAACGTCCCCGACCGCCACCGCGGCGACGACTTTCCTGGACATCCTTACCGGTAATTGGGGGGCCGCCGCCGCGACGAACATCCTGCATCAAATCGTCCAGTTCTTCGCGACCCCTATTTTCCTCGGCATCCTCTCCCTCCTCATCCCCGGCCTTACCATCGCTTATATTTTGCCCATGATTCCATGGGTGATGTGGATCGCCGGCGTCGCGGGCTATTTGATCCTGGTCTGCGAGGCCGTCATTGCCGTCCCCCTCTGGATGCTGGCCCATATGACGTTCGAAGGCGCCGGCCTCCATGGACGCGCGACCCAAGGCTATGAACTCATCTTCAATGTCTTGTTCCGGCCGGTTCTGATGCTCCTGGGGCTTTTCCTCGGTTATTTCGTCTTCACCTCCATGTCCTGGCTGATTCGCATGACGTTCGGCGTCGCCGCTCACTTTGTTTTGGAGAACGGCTGGCTCGTGACCAATTTCTTCGGTCTCATCGTTCTTCTGTCGATCTATGTGATGGCTCACGTCACCGCCGCACTCATGAGCTTCCAAATGATCTCATTGGTGCCCCACCACCTGCCGAAGCTTATCGGGTTCTCCTCCGCCAATCGCGTCGATATGGACGAATTCAGCAAAGCGGCGGCGTGGGTCGGAACTCGCGGCGCTCTTAGCGAAGTCGACAACTCGACCCGCGCCTCGCTGTCAAGACAAAGCCCCAATAATCTGGTAGGATCACCATCGCGCCCTTCCGTATCTGCTCCTCCTAAAGCCTTGACGGGGCCTGCCAAACGGGCTTCTGGGAACAGCGCGACAGGGAGTGTAGATTCTACTCTGAATGCTTCGACGGATATGTCTCCACCGCCCTCTTCCTAATAGGGGAACTACGATGGCCTACGATGACGACAGCGGCAGTGGAACCAGCAGAATCCTTTGGTACGAAGTGGGCCGCTCGGAGGGAGCTGCATCCATGCGCCGAAACCAGGAAATCCAGGAGGCCAGACACTGGAACGCCGGCGTCCGTACTATCAATCTTGAAGACTATCAGGTTCTCGTAGCCAATCGCGACCAGCTATGGCGCGAGGCTCACCACTATCACCATGAACTCCAATTGGCGAACCAGGAAATCGTCAAGGCGAATTCGCATATCACACAGTTGAGCAGGGATATCGAGAACCAGGAAAGTACAAACACTTTCCTCAGCGACAGTGCCGCGAGAGAAAATACTCGACGGATGCAAACCGTCTCTTATTACGCAGGGTTGGACCATTGCCTCAGAGCCTTGCTGAAAGCCGCCGAAGATGGGAAAGCAAACAGTCCTGATTACCAGGAGCTGAAAGCAATCGTCCAACAAATGCGAGACGCCTGGTTCCACTCCGACGACTTGATTGATACCCCCGACAGGCTCGGGCCTCGCATTGTCGCGCTTATGAGAGCTCTCGAGCAATAACGCGCCGATCCCGTTCGCGTGGTAACGCNNGCATGATGGACTCCTAAAATGGAGTTTGTCATGCGGCCTCTTCCCTCCTTTATTCTGCTTTGTTTAACCCTCCCCCTCACGGCCTGTGCCTCCGGCAATGTCCGAACAGCAAACAGCTACTCGGCGCCCCCATCCCCCGCGGTTATCCACCCTTCCTATGACCCCTATGCCGCCTACGGCGAAGCAAACGCCACATGGCGGCCTCCCGTCGTCGACCGTAACGGCACGATCGTCAAACCCGTCGAACCTTCCACCCAAGGGACGCGCCCCGATTATGAGCACTCGACTTGGGCAAGCGGGGCGGCAGGTGGAAGCCAGCTCACCCCTCCAGGCACATTCTGATTGTGGTCGTCGGTTGTCGGTTGCCACACATCGCGAGACTGGCAAAGGGAAGCTAAAGGCGGGATTATCAACCGCGAGTCGATCGTGATTTGGTTCGCCGACGACGACAGGTCATGGCGCATCGGAGACCGAATTCGAGCCGCCCGCGCGCTGAGCGGCGGTCCTGATCATACGGTTGGCACCCAACGTCTACATACTTTGGCACGGAGTGTCATTTCTTCTCGCAAAGCATGCCGCGATGTTTGGTGAACCAAAAAGAAATCGCGTAAAATCAATAAGGCCAGCGTCAGAAGATCTGGCAACCCACATCGGTACTGGGGTGTTGGTTGCCAAANNGATGACATTTTTGAATTCACACATCCCATGTAAGCCCAGCGGCGGATTATCTGGCAGCTGACTCCGTAGCGATGCCTACCGCGTCACCTCGGCCAAAATGAATCGGGCGTCTGTAGATATTCACTCGCTGTCGCAAGGCGGCGCGTTCGAATCTGGTAATTTTGCAAAGCACTCCTGAACGCCACCAAAAAAAAGATCACGCAAAACGGCGCGTACTCAATCACCGGAAGCAAGTGCCCGGACGTCCATGGCGTCGTCGCGGCTCTCATCAACCAAGCAAAGAATGAGAACCAGCCAAGACCAAATGACAGATAAGCCGCGCGCGCCGTATCTCGCTGGCGACGCAACAGCAATTCCTCCAACTCGCCAACCGCAATCCCATGTAGAAATGCGGTCGCGACCAAGTCGAACGTCCGGTCTTCATAGACACGAAAGGGTCCGCCTTGTCTTGGACGGCGCCTCACCTTCTCGACCAACGTTCCAATTAATCGCCCATTTTCAACAATCTCGTCCCTCGGAAA
>PLUZ01000193.1 GCA_003162995.1 Methylocapsa sp.
GCCGGTCATCGCCGTATTGAAACAGACTTCGCCAACGGCCGCGCCTGCCGCGCCGAACCCAGCCCCTTCGAGCACCATGCCATTGGCCAATACGAGAAGCGCGGTCGCGCGCGGCTCCCGCCAAAAGGGAAGAGTATGTCCTTGCTCGTGCGTCATGCTCACTTTAGATCCATCTCATGCAGTGCGATAAAGCGGCCGGCCGCCGCCGTCAAATCCCATAAACAGGCAAGGAGTTATATATGCGCGAAAAATTTTCGAGCGAGCTCAAGGCGGCGATGAAAGCGGGCGAAAAGCGCCGCGTCGATACGATTCGCATGATCATGGCCGCGCTCAAGGACAAGGATATCGAGGCGCGCGGGCAGGGGAAAACCGTGTCNNGTCCGGCGAGGATATTTTGGCGCTTCTTCAGAAGATGGTGAAAAGCCGGAAAGAATCTCTCGAGATCTACGAAAAGGCGGCCCGGACCGACCTCGCGACGCAAGAAAGCGAGGAAATCGCGGTCATCCACAGTTTTTTGCCGCAACAGCTCACCGACGCGGAGGTGGAGCAGGCGATCAACACCGCCATCGCCGAGACTGGCGCCGCCTCGATCAAGGACATGGGACGCGTGGTCGGCGCGCTCAAGGGGAAATATGCGGGCCGCATGGATTTTGGCAAGGCCAGCGCGCTGGTCAAGGAAAAGCTCAGCGGGGTGGCGGGAGGTTCATAGTCTTTTGTTCAGAAAAATCGCGAGTTCGTCCTTGTCCATGGGAAACACATTTTCCTGAGCAGGAAAATTTCTGGAGCGGACGTCCCCTGCATAGGCCCTCACCGCTTCCGATATGAGCCGGCCTAGGTCCTGGTAGCGCCGGTTGTGCTGGAAATTCGCTGGGCCGAAGCCGAGCACGTCGGTAATGACAAGCACCTGCCCATCGGTCTTGCGTCCGGCACCGATTCCAATGGTCGGCGCCATGATTGATTGCGTCACACGATCGGCGACCTCCTCGGGCACAAGTTCGAGGACAAGCATCGCCATCCCGGCTCCGTCTAGGGCGATGGCGTCACGGACGAGCCGCACCGCTTCCTCAGCCTTGCGCCCCTTTAGGCGTTTGTCATTATGATGCTGCGGCTCGAGCCCCAAGTGACAGCAGACCTCAATGGAGGCCCCCGCAAGGGCTTCGACGATCTCAGGCCGCGGGCCTTCGAATTTCACAATATCGGCTCCGGCCGCGATCAGCTTGCGGGAATTCGCCAGAGCGATCTCGGGCGTGTCGTAGCTGCGAAAGGGTAAATCAGCGATGATCACGGTTTGCGGAGCGCCGCGGCGGACGGCGCCGACATGATGGCACATGTCGGCGAGAGTCACATCCCTCTCGCTGGCGTAGCCCAGCATATTGGTGCCCACGCTATCGCCGACGAGAATGATATCGACGCCGCTGTCTTCCTCGGCCTTGGCCGTCGGCGCGTCATAGCCGGTCAGGACAACGATCTTCTGGCCTTGCTGTTTCATGCAGCGAAACCGGGTGATTATGCTTTTGCCTTCCTGGCTACTCGAACTCATGGGCTCGGTGATCACTTTCTTGCTCTGACAGCTTGAAGCTTTATCTGTTCGCTTGCGATAAGAAGAACCATCGAAGGACGATTCGGCGCAAGCGATAGCGCGCAACCGGCCTCGAACCGGACGTAGGATACCGGCGATGCGAAGCGTTGGAGCTCGCCTTCTTCACAGGAATATAGGGTTTCACGGGAATATATGGACGCCTTGCATAGTCCAGGTGAGTCTTTTCCAGCAATGAACGAAATGTCTGTTGAGGCGCTAGCGCTACCCAAGCACGCCGCTGCCAAGGTTTTCGCCCATACGGGTGTGCGGCGGCTCGCGCTGACCGATTTTCGCTCCTACGCCTCGCTCGATCTTCCCATTCACGCGCGCCTCGTCGTGCTGACCGGAGAGAATGGGGCTGGCAAGACCAATTGTCTTGAAGCCTTGTCGCTGCTTGCGCCTGGACGCGGGCTGCGCCGGGCGGAATTGGGCGATTTTGCACGAAATGGCGGGCGCGGCGGCTTCGCGGTTTCGGCCGAACTCGAAACACCGATGGGCAGCGTCCAGCTTGGGACCGGTATCGAGCCGCCAACGGACGCGCCGGCGCACCGCAAATACCGGATCGACCGCGAACCTGCTCCCTCCATACGCGCCTTTTGCGATCATGTCCGCGTGGTATGGCTGACACCCGCGATGGACGGGCTCTTCGCTGGACCGGCGGGTGACCGGCGGCGTTTCCTCGACCGGCTCGTGCTCTCCATCGATGCCGATCACGGGACCCGCGTGAGCGCGTTTGAGCGCGCGTTGCGCGGCCGCAACCGTCTCCTGGAGGAGGGGCCTAGCGCCGATCGCGGCTGGCNNGTATCGCGCCTTTCGGCGCTTATTGTTGAGACGCGGGACAAGGATTCGCCGTTTCCATGGGCGGATCTCGCTGTGCAAGGCGATGTCGAGAATTTGGTAGGGAACTGCCCGGCGCTAGAAGCCGAAGATATTTACCGCGGCATGTTGCGCGACAACCGGTTCCGCGACGCCGCGGCCAGGCGAACGCTGATCGGCCCGCAGGCGAGCGATCTTTGCGTNNACGAGATCGCCGCGCATTTCGATCCGGTCCGGCGCGATGCTCTCTTTGAAGTGGTGGAAACCTTGGATGGGCAGATCTGGCTTTCCGGCGCCGATAGGGAGTTGTTCGCGGCAATCGAAAAACGCGCTTTGATATTGAAGGTCGTGCCGGGCTTGGGCATCGAGGGAGGCTAAAGCATGATCCCAAAAANNAAAACAAAGACATAGAGACCATGAGCGATTCATCTTGAAGCGATCATGATCTAAAGCACGATCTTAAGATCGAGCGCTAAATCCAGCGCCGGACCCTGGCTTTGTACCGCAGATATTCTTCCCCGAAATTGCGTTCGAGATAGGCTTCTTCCGGTTCGATCACGCCTTTTTGCAGAATAGCCGCGAACAGCGGGACAAGACCCAGAAGCCAGAGCGAATCGACGAGAAAAGCGACGCCGGTGCAGAGTAGAACCATGCCGAGATAAATCGGATTGCGGCTTTGTTGGAAGACTCCCGAGGTCACGATCCGGGTCGAACGTTTGCGGACATCGAGGGGCGTGCTCGCCGTAACCATCTCCCGCACAGCCAAAATACCTATGGCGACGGCAACGAAGACGATGAGAATGCCAAGTGGCACGGCCAAGCTGCGGGTCAAGACTTTCGCGGGCCAGAAATAATTTAGAATCAATCCGAGCGCGATCGCCGCGCCTAAAATCAAAGGGGGCAGGGCAATGACGTCTGGTCCGCCGGACGGTCTATCCTGCATGGTCTATCTGCCTGAAGCGAAGCGATCACGGTCTAACGATCAGATCCAGCGCCGGACGCGGGCTTTGTAGTCCAAATATCTTTGCCCGAAGCGCCGTTCAAGATAGGCTTCTTCCGGTCCTATGACGCCTTTTTGCAGGACCGCCGCAAAGGCGATAGCGAAAAGGAGGGTCCACAAGGAATTGATGAAAACAGCAACGCCGGCGCAGAGCAAAACCATGCCGAGATAGATCGGGTTGCGGCTCCATGCAAAGACGCCCGACGTCGCGAGGTCGGTCGCCGGCGTTTGCAGGGAAAGCGTGGTTTTGATCCTGATCATCTCCTTTGCCGCGAAAGCCATGAAGTTGATCGCCAGAAAGATCAGGGCAATGCCCCCCGGCAACGTGTATCCGACCGGTACGAAGGATATTGGCCACACCAAATCGAGAAGAAACGAAGCTAGCAGAACCCCCGCCAGGAGAGCTGCGGGCGGAGCAATGACCTGCGCATTATAGCCCGATCCAAATGGCATGCCGGGCGGCCTCCCTGCGTTCTGTCGCGCTTTTGGCTTATATTCTGTAACGGCCATCACAAACCTAGCACAGAGGCGTTTCGCCCGTCTATCTCTTCACCGCAGAGTTTTTTGCTGCGCGCGGCCGCCGCCGTTGCTATAGAGCCCGAGGCGCCCGAATCTGCACCGTGAATGCCTGGGCGGAGCGTCGGCGGGCGTGGCGGAATTGGTAGACGCGCCGGATTTAGGTTCCGGTGGTGAAAATCGTGGGGGTTCGAGTCCCTCCGCCCGCACCAAACCTAGGCCGGTGCGCAGCAGCATTTGCTCGAGACGATGGCTGTAGCGGTACTCCAGAGGACCGTATTTGGCGAGCCGGCAATAGGGCGGCCGGAACCGGTATCCTAGGTTTAGGTTGAAGGCAACGAAGGGGAAAAGGTTTTTTTCAAATGCAAGTCACGCAAACAAACTCGCAAGGCCTTAAGCGCGAATTCAAGGTGGTGCTGGCCGCCGCTGACCTTGCCGAACGAGTCGAAGGACAGCTCGCCGAGGTTCAGGCCAAGGCGCGCATCCCCGGGTTTCGTCCGGGCAAGGTCCCTGTTTCGCACCTCAAGCGTCTTTATGGCCGCTCGATCTTGGCCGACGTTGTGCAGGACGCGGTCAACGAGGCAAATCGCAAGATTGTCGAGGACAATCAATTACGGATCGCCATGGACCCCAAGGTCGATTTTCCCGGGGATGCGCAAGAAATCGAGAAGGTTTTCGATGCGCAAGCCGATTTCGCTTTTACTGTCGCGCTCGAAGTGTTGCCGAAGATCGAGGTTGGCAGCTTCGAGGATATCGAAATCGAGCGGCTCGTTGCCGACGTGTCTGACACCGATGTCGGCCAGGTCTTAAACAGGCTTGCAGAGCAAAATCGCACCTATACCGCCAAGGAAGGGGAGGCCGCCGCCGAAAAGGGCGATAAGGCCACGCTAGACTTTACCGGAAAAATTGACGGCGAACCTTTTGCGGGCGGATCTGGCGAGAATGTTGACGTCGTCCTCGGCTCGGGCAATTTCATTCCGGGCTTCGAAGAGCAAATCGAAGGCATGAAGACCGGTGAAAGCCGGACCATTCCGGTAACGTTCCCAGAGAATTACAGTGCTGCCAGCCTCGCCGGCAAAGCGGCGACCTTCGATGTGACGCTTAAAGCTGTGGCGGCACCGGCCGAGGTCGAAATCGGCGATGAATTCGCCAAGGGCTTTGGCTTCGAGGATCTGGGTCAGCTCAAGGATAAAATCCGCGAAAACATTGAACGCGATCATTTCGCTGCCTCGCGCGGAAAATGGAAACGCGAACTTCTCGACGTTCTCGACAAGAAATATGTATTCGAGGTGCCTGAAGGGATGGTGGCACGTGAATTCGATGGGGTGTGGCGCACGGTCGAGGCCGAGCAAAAGCGCAGCGGGCGGAGCTACGAAGACGACAACACGACCGAGGAGGCCGCGAGGGCGGACTATCTTAAGATCGCCGAACGCCGGGTGAGACTCGGTCTCCTTTTGGCCGAAATCGGAGAAAAGGCGGAGATCAAGGTCTCCGACGAAGAGGTCGGCCAAGCTTTAACTCAGCGGGCACGCTCTTTTCCTGGTCAGGAAAAGAGCGTCTGGGAGTATTACCGGAAAAATCCGCGCGCCTTAGCGGAGATCCGCGCCCCCCTTTACGAGGAAAAAGTCGTCGATTACGTCATTTCCAAAGTTAAGCTAACCGACAAAAAGGTTTCGAAGGACGAGCTTTTCAAGGTGAACGACGAAGACGCAAACGATTCAATCGCTGAAACCGAGTCCGGCGCCGTGCCAGAATGATTCGGGGCCGCAGCTTTGCCGGGGCGAAGATTTTTCGTACTCGCGTGCCTATATGCTATTCTTGTCCGCTCGGCGGGGCCACGATCTTCTTGCCGTTCGGACAAGTTCATTTTCATCAGGGAAGACTCCGCCATGCGTGATCGCAGTCCGGTTGAAATCTACGATAACTATCTCATTCCTCAGGTCATCGAGAATACGAGCCGCGGCGAACGCGGGTTCGATATCTATTCAAGGCTTTTGCGCGAGCGGATCATTTTTCTGACGGGACCGATCGAGGATCACATGGCCTCGGTGATCATCGCCGAATTGCTGTTCCTCGAAGCGGAAAATCCGAAGAAGGAAATTTCGATGTACATCAATTCGCCGGGCGGCGTAGTGACATCGGGCCTGGCAATCTACGATACGATGCAGTTCATCAAGCCCAAGGTCTCGACGCTATGCACCGGGCAGGCCGCCTCCATGGGGTCGCTTCTGCTTTGTGCCGGGGAGGCGAATGCCCGCTACGCCTTGCCAAATGCGCGGATCATGGTCCACCAGCCGTCCGGCGGCTTCCAAGGTCAGGCTTCGGATATTCTTCGTCACGCCGAAGACATTATGAAGGTCAAGAAGCGGCTGAACGATATTTATGTCCGGCACACTGGGCGGGATTACGAGACGATCGAAAAAACCTTGGATCGTGATCATTTCATGTCGGCCGATGATGCGAAAGACTTTGGCATTGTCGACCATGTTATAGTTAAGCGGCCGGAAGAGTTGGCGCTAGCGGATAGCAAATAGGGCTGATGGAATTCGTCCATGGCTTTTTGTTAATGTTCGCGTCCTATCGATAGGGGTGGTGTGCTATCCCCCTTGAAGGGTAGGGCTTAGCGGCATAGCGCATCCGGCTGCCGCGGGAGCTGTGCCGGCGGGCATTGTGGAGGCGCACAATAAGGAATATTGATTGCTTTGGTATAAATATTGCTTAAGCATGAAGCTGACATGAATCGTACATGTGACCGGCTCTGGCTGCCATATGTCGCAACAAATCGGAACAAATAGCATTTAGGTTGCTGGAAAACATTGCATGGCTATGATGCGGGTTTCGTGGCAAGAGCAGTGCAGGTTTTCAAAGCTTCGGTGATGCTGGGTGTAACCGGGTGAGGGAGACTGGGCTAGAAGTAAACTGGGCTGGTTCGTGTGCTGATCCGCCAGCCGGTGGGCGAGCTATTTGCGTCCGCCGCCTTTCACTTAGAGTGACCGGAGTTAGCACATGACTCCGGCCGGTACGGAGACGTTCGATGACCAAGGTCGGCGGCAGCGACTCAAAAAACACCCTCTATTGCTCGTTTTGCGGCAAGAGCCAGCACGAGGTACGCAAGCTCATTGCTGGCCCGACGGTTTTTATCTGCGACGAATGCGTCGAGCTTTGCATGGATATCATCCGCGAGGAGAACAAGTCCTCGCTTGTCAAAAGCCGTGACGGTGTTCCTACTCCCAAGGAAATTTGCAAGGTTCTGGACGATTACGTCATCGGGCAGCCGCAAGCCAAACGGGTGCTATCGGTCGCCGTCCACAATCATTACAAACGCCTCAATCATGCGGCCAAGCACAATGATGTCGAGCTTGCGAAATCGAATATTCTGTTGATCGGACCCACCGGTTCGGGCAAGACCTTGCTCGC
>PLUZ01000477.1:0-1233 GCA_003162995.1 Methylocapsa sp.
GAGACTGGCCCAACGATCGCTTTTTTCGGCGATTCCTTCACTTTCGGAGAAGGGGTGAACGATGCCGAAACGCTCCCGCAGGCCTTCGCGGATTTGCTCGGACGCAGGGAAAGAGTGCTCAATCTGGGCTTTTCCGGCTATGGCCCGCATCAATTCTTGGCGGAATTGCAGACGGGCCGTTTCGACGGGGTTATCGGCGCGCAGCCGCGGCTCTTCATTTTCATGACGGGCGCCGGACATGCCGAGCGGTCAGCTTGTAAACCCTTCTGGGTGCGCAAGGGGCCTCGCTATGTGCTGGAAAACGGCGAGGCCGTGTCGAAGGGACTCTGCTATGAAGGCTTGAGGCTGTGGGCGCGGGAATGGCTCGACAACACGGCTTCCTATCGTTCCTTCATCGAGCCTTACATTCAGAAGGCTACGCACGAAGACGTTGAGCTTTATATCCAGATCGTGCTGGCGGCGGTGAAGCTGGCGAAGGAGAAATACGGGGTCGCGACCCTTATCCCTTATGCCGGGCCTCTTCTAACGGGAACCGGCTATTTCAAGGGAACCGGTTTCACCCATGACGAGATCATCCGGCGGTTTCGGGAGGGCGGCGCCATGGTCGTGGATGTTGCTCTCACGAAAGACACATGCCCCGGCGAACTCTGCATCAAAGGAGACGGCCATCCCACCCCATTGGCCAACCGCCTCAGGGCTTCCATCATTAAAGCGTATATCGAACAGCATGTGCCAGGGATTCTGGTTGCCGATCTGCAATGACGGGCAGAAAAGCCGTCAATCCGGCGCGAAAGCGTGTTTATAATCGCGGGCAAGCGCGGGGTTCTGCTGGTCTTTGTAGAGAATGCAGTTTCCAACCGCGAGAAATTCGATTTCGCTTCCCATGAAACAGGCAAACGCATCTTCCGGCGTGCAGACAATGGGTTCCCCGCGCACGTTGAAACTCGTATTGACGAGGACAGGACAGCCGGTCAATTGCTCGAACCGCGTGATCAAGGCATGGTAGCGCGGGTTCGTCTCCTTATGAACGGTCTGGACGCGGGCTGAATAATCGACATGGGTGACGGCTGGAATGTCCGAGCGCGCGACGTTCAATTTGTCGATGCCAAACAGCGCTTGCTCCTCGGCCGACATTGTGCGGCAGTGCCCTGGCGCCACATTGGCAACTAGGAGCATATAGGGCGAATCCGCGTCGATCTCGAACCAATCGGCGACGCGCTCGCGCAGCACCGA
>PLUZ01000477.1:1275-22074 GCA_003162995.1 Methylocapsa sp.
TGCTCGATCAGCGAGGCATCGTCGGCAACGCTGAATATGGCGCCGCATGCTAGAAGCCGCCGCTCGATATCACTTTGCTCGTAAGCCGGCCCTAGATATGCGCCTTGCATAGAATCCAGCTTTGGCGTGGCGCCCTTGCGATCGCTCAAAGGGTTTTCGGCGTGAGAGACGGCAAGCGCGGCGCCGAGCGCGCCGCCGGCGTCGCCCGCCGCCGGTTGCACGAAAATCTTGTCGAAGCAGCCGTCGCGAAGCACCTTGCCATTGGCGACGCAATTCAAGGCTACGCCGCCGGCAAGACAGAGATTGCGAAGCCCGGTTTCGGCCGCGAGCGAACGCGTCAGGCGCAACACGACCTCTTCCGTCACCGCCTGGATCGAGGCCGCCAGATCCATGTGGCGCTGCTCCAACGGTTGATCGGGACGGCGCGGCGCGCCGCCGAACATCGCATCGAAACGGCAACCGGTCATCGTCAAGCCGGTGCAATAGGAAAAATAATCAAGGTTCAGCCGGAATGAGCCATCGGGCTTCACATCGATCAAATGCTCCAGGATCGCTTTTGCATATTTCGGCTCGCCATAGGGCGCGAGACCCATGACTTTATATTCGCCCGAGTTGACCTTGAAGCCCGTGTAATAGGTGAAAGCAGAGTAGAGCAGCCCGAGCGAATGGGGGAAATGAATTTCCTTGATAATGTGCAACGCTTCGCCCTGCCCTATCCCCGCCGAGGTCGTCGCCCATTCTCCAACGCCGTCCATGGTCAAGACGAGCGCCGATTGAAACAGAGACGGATAATAGGCCGAAGCCGCATGCGAAAAATGATGTTCGCAAAAGCGCAATTTGACCTTATCGCCGAGCGCCGGATCTATTCTCGCAAGTTCGCGGAGCAGAAGATCGCGCTGAAATAGTTTCTCGCCGATCCACAGCGGCATGGCTTTGCGAAACGAGGCAAAACCGCGCGGCGCGAAAGCGAGATAGGTTTCGATCAGACGTTCGAATTTCAGGAACGGCTTTTCGTAAAAGACGATTCGATCGACGCCGCCAGCGTCGATCTTAGCTTCCTTCAGGCAATAGGCGATCGCGTTGGCGGGAAAACCAGGGTCGTGTTTCGTGCGGGTGAAGCGCTCTTCCTGCGCCGCCGCGATGATCTTGCCGTCACAGACGAGCGCGGCGGCGCTGTCGTGATAGAAGGCGGAAATGCCAAGGACGCGCATCGCCGTCCGTCAAAACAGCGTATAAATAAAGGGCGCGACGACAGAGCCTTGGCTCAGAACGAACAAGCCGCCGAAGATCAGGAAAAGCACCAAAAGGGGCAGCAGCCAGAATTTCTTCCGCGCACCCATGAACTCAAAAAGCTCGGCAAGAATCGACATTGGTTTCTTATCCTCAAAACTGCTTTTTCAGCGAGTCCGGCGCCGGACCCGGCGGTTCTCGCGCGATCCAATAGGTCGTAGCTTCTGGCTTCATTTGAATACGCAGGAGATCCTCGCCCTTCCTGCGCAGAAACCAGCCAAGCGGGACAACCGCCCCAAAAAACAAAATCGCCATCACGACGGGATTAACGATACGGTTCAGGGCGAGGCCCAGTTTGAACCATGCGCGGTTCAACGGCCCGAGCCATTGCGGGCGAAGGAGTGCGGCGGCGAGGACGGCGATGGACAGAAAGATCAGCCCCCATTTAGGGGAACCGGCCCGGTGAAACAATGGCCAAAGGCCGAGGATCGCGAAAAGAACGCCGAAGGCGAGGCCGAACTTCCGATCGGACCCCAAGGCGATTTTACGGAAGCTTGTGACCGGTTCATGGGTTTGCATCAGGCACCGTGTGTTGAGGCCCCTTGCCGGACCGCGGAATGCCACGGCGACTTAACTCTTCTCAAACAAGGGCTCACTTGCGATTGGGGAAAAACTTCAAGACCCGTGTCTAGCTCGGTCGAGAGGCTCGCGCACGGCAAATCCCGCGTTCGAGGTTTATGATTGACAGGTTTTTGATGGAGAGACCGCAAGGTGACATAAATAGGGCAGCCCTGGCTGAGCCGTTGGTCGGTTTCGTCGCGTTTCAGGCGATTTCGGAACCGGCAGCGCTAGGCGCGACCCTATGCCTTCGGCGATGCGAACTTGGATGGCGCCAGCATCGCCGACTATCCTTCGTATCTAGAGATAGTCCAGCGCTGGTGCCGGCTTTGGTGCATGATTTAAAAATACTGCTGTTTCTCTGTGCAGAAATTAGGTGCAAAACAGATTGCAGCTTATCGGTTGGCGATCCGAGTTAGCTTGTTCCCACCGGGTCACCAACTGCCCTGCGGGACGCCTCAAAAATCGTGGCCCGTGTTATGCTTCCCGCGTGATCGCACACTTCTCAGCCCGCGCGATGTATGCGGGCTTGTAAGATTCACGGCCCCAATCGTACCAAAATGTTTCACGTGAAACGTTTTGGTACGATTGGTTTAGCGCTGTCCCCCCGAAACAACGCGGCCACGGTGACGGCGGATTTTGCCCGCGGGCGCGGCGTGAGTTGACATCGACCCACTTCACCTCCATATGTTAGAAATCGATACTTGGCCGAACGACTGTGCCGCTTCGCCTGTACTGACAGGCGCGCTTGTTTCAGACACTTCTCCCAAATCGACGAACCGGGACAATGGCCGCGAATTCTCGTGCGCCGACTCCCATATGTAAACCGTTAGTGAGAAGTGATATCTCCATGAGCATTGGAACTGTGAAGTGGTTTAACGGCCAAAAAGGCTTCGGCTTTATTGAGCCGGAAGGCGGCGGTCAGGACGTTTTCGTTCATATCAGTGCCGTCGAACGCGCTGGCATGAGCACCCTCAACGAAGGGCAAAAGGTCTCTTTCGAGGTCGTTGCGGACCGCCGGACCGGCAAGTCTTCCGCCGACAATCTGCGCGCCGTCTAACCGGCCGCACGAGAGCGCTTATCGATCAGAGAATCCTCTGATCGATAAGGACGCAGCTCAGATTCAAAGAGTTGGAGCATGTCGGAAGCGAAAAAGCCGGGCAGCTTTTTCGCACCGTGCTCTAGGGTCATGCTTCTTTGATCACCGATGACCTGGCAGGGCTTGCGGTTCAAAGCCGCCTGTCGATCCCGATCCGCAGCCACTGCCAAATTCGGACATTATCTTGAGCGTCGGACACAATTTGCGTCCCGCGGTGGTCGATGCACGCCGCTGGACACAGATCCTCATCCCTTATCGCACGCCAAGCCAGGCGCGCAGCATTGCGGAGCTGGCGATCACGGCATTGCCGCTGGTGGCGCTGTGGACCGCGGCCTGGTTCGCTTACTCGCTGGGCCTTTGGTGGGCTTGCCTCCTCATTGCTGTCCCGGCCGCCGGTTTTATGGTGCGCCTGTTCTTGATCCAGCACGACTGCGGTCATGGCGCCTTCTTTTCCGGGCGGCGGGCGAACGACTGGGTCGGCCGCGTCATCGGTGTGATCACCTTGACGCCTTACGATGTGTGGCGTCGCGTCCATGCCATCCACCATGCCACCTCCGGCGATCTCGACCGCCGCGGCATCGGCGCCGTGGATACGCTGACAGTATGCGAATATCATTCGCTTTCGCGATGGGGCCGGCTGATGTACCAGCTCTACCGGCATCCGCTGGTGATGTTCGGCGTCGGACCCGCCTATCTGTTCTTTCTGCAGTATCGCCTGCCGGTCGGCCTGATGCGCGGCGGCTGGCAGCCCTGGGCCAGCAGCATGGCGACCAATCTCGGAATCGCACTGATCGCCGCCACGCTCGGCTGGTTCATCGGCATTAAAGCATTCCTGCTCGTGCATTTTCCGATCATGCTTTTCGCGGCCACGGCCGGCGTCTGGCTCTTCTATGTGCAACACCAGTTCGAACACACGGCATGGGAGCACCACGGCGAGTGGGACCTGCATGAAACGGCCTTGTATGGCAGCTCGCATTACGACCTGCCCGCGTTGCTGCACTGGTTCACGGCCAATATCGGCATGCACCATGTGCATCACCTCTGCAGCCGCATCCCCTATTACCAGCTGCCGCGCGTTTTACGCGACCATCCGGAGCTCCGCGCTGTCGGCCGCCTGAGCCTGCTCGACAGCTTTGCCTGCGTGCGTCTTGTGCTGTGGGATGAGACGCAACGCCGCTTGGTATCGTTCCGCGACGCCCGGACGTCAGCTTGAAGCACACCCGTGCCGGTGCTCTCAAGTCTAGATCGCTTCACGTGCGGCTGTGAGCCTTCGGCCTAGCCACGCGATCAGCAGGACAAAACCTGCCCCCGCCGGCCCATCCCAGGTGCCGTAGCTCGGCCAGCGCGGGCGCAGCCAGGCGGCAAGCAGGGGATCGGAGCACAGGATGTCGCCAGCGATCCAGCCGAGCAACGCCACGCCGCCCCAAACGAGCATGGGAAACCGCGTGAGCAGCCCGAGCACCAGTGTCGAGCCGAAGACGATGAGCGGAATCGACAAAGCAAGACCGAAAAGGATCAAAAGCTTCGACCCTTTCGCCGCAGCGGCGATGGCCATCATATTGTCGAGCGACATGACGGTGTCTGCCAAAACGATGAGCCAAATGGCGGACCACAGCGTGCTGGCTGGACGGATCGGCTTTTCTTGAGGCCCGTCCTCGTCCGCGAGCTTGACCGCGATCCAAGCCAAGAGAAGGCCTCCCGCGATCTTCACGAAAGGCATGTCTAGCAATTCGGCAATGAGCAGCGTGAAAACGACGCGCAAGGCGATCGCCACGCCGGAGCCAAGAAGGATGCCCAATCTGCGTTGCCGGCCGGGCAGCGACCGGCAAGCCAGCGCAATGACCACGGCATTGTCGCCCGAAAGGAGAAGATCGATCCAGATGATCTCCAAGAGCGGGAGCCAGGCAACCGGCGGGGCGAGGTGCATGGTTTGGAGCTAGGCCATGGATCGCACGCGGTCAAGCGCCGGGCGCTTCCCTGGCGTCTTCACAAAATCTTGGTGCGCAGGCGTTGCATCGCGTGCTTGCGCACGATCTTGGCGGATCTTTCGCGCGGTGACGAGGATCGCGATGAGGGCGGCGCGGGTGAGGCTCGCGAGATCGGGGCGGCGGCTCCGCGATGCCGCCTTTGGCCGGCTTGCACGCGCGAGCCGCGGCACATGAATGAAACCGGCCATGCGCGCGGGCGAGCGGGCAAGCGAAAGATATAGCGTCTCGTTGCAAACATAGTCGCCCGCATTGGCCGACAAGCGGGCTTTGAGGCCTGCGCGGCGCATTGCGGCTTCGATTTGGCATGTGGGAAAGGTGGAGCGCGCCGCAAGCGGGGCACCGGGAACAATCGCGCGGCAGGGTGCGCGGGCGCCGGCAGCGTCGCAATGAAGCAGGCTCAAGCGGTTCAGCGCCCGCGTTTCGATGCTGATAAATTTGCGCCGTGCGGCGAGACCGAAATGCAGAATGGCATCGGGCTTGAATGTTTCATTGAGCGTTTCAAGTTCTTGCTCGACCCCGGCATATTCGACGGGAAGCACGGCGCCTTCGAGTGCGATGCCAAGGCGTGCCAATCGCGTCCGGTGATTGCCGAGCGCATGGATAAGTAGCGCCGTGGGGTTGTCATGGACGCCCGGAAAGCGGCCGAACCCGGTGACGAGAATGCGCAATGGCGGCGCTTTGAGGCTTGCGAAATCCGAGCCGGGCTTTTGCATGATCGCGAAATTTCCTATTCGGACATCATGTGCATGACAATTCTTGTAAGCTCTATGTTCTCTATATGTTCTTTATTTTTTTGAGCCTCTAGGTTAAGTTGTACGCGATCCTTGCCCCAGTTGGGAGTTCGATGGTGCGCTCATTCCATGAATTGAAGAAGCAATGGGACGATCATGTCAGCTTCACGCACTATCATCCAGGCATTGTGATCAAAGATACTGGGCTTGTACTTGGCGCGGACACGATTTTGGTGCGCATGGGCGAGACGTCTTCCGGCGCGAAGGCACTAGCGGTCGAAGCCGACCGGGAGCGGCTTCTGACTCTGCTCGGTGTTTCGTATGGGCATCGAGTTCCGCCCGGCATCGTCAAGAATATCGAAAAGGCAGCGGAACATTGGCGGCGCGGCGATCAGGTTTTGGCGCATATCCATTTGGCTTTCACGGGCTTGCCGAAGCTCGAAAGCGCACATGACCTCTACCGCCTGTATTTGGCCGAAGCGCTCCTCGACGACGGCTTTCCGCCGCGCGAAATGCTCAAGGAACTTGGCCTCGACCTAGCGATGCGGCAGATCGCCAAATATGACCCCAACCAGCCGCGCGCGCCAGCAGGCAGCGGCCGCGAAAGCGGACGATGGACAAAGGACGGGAGCGCAGCCTCAACCTCGGGTGACGAACAACGCCGGGTCCAGCTGGCTGGCGATGTTATTCATGTTGGAACTTTGGTTGGGAGATCCGTGTCCCGCGCTGAAGGTGGAATACCGTGGACGACATGCCATTATGAGTCGGCGCTTGGAAGTTTTTCATCGAGCTTTCTTGGCGTAGGGAAATGTGAATCGATTCGGCGGGTACCATGAGCCTTCGTTTGCTACCTCAGCCGCCAGGACAGTGCCGACATTATGAATTCCCCTCCGCTCAACGCGTGTTTTTGATTGCCCTCTCAGATCCGAGGTTCCCTGATGCGCAACGATAGAAAAATGGATGTGTGCTTTTCACCGCGCGCCGAGGATGTTATCCGCCAGTTCATGAAGGTTGCGGTGCGAACCATGCCACATGCAAGCTTAGTCCCCATCATCACGTGGTGGATCGAAGGGACTTTCACGGACAAAGTGACGGGCAAAGTGACGAAGTATGGGCCGAGTATTGACGTTGGCGCAATTGATCCCAATGATTTGGCCGACGAACTCATCGTTCCTATGGGTGATCTTAAGGTCGCAATTCGGCTGCCGGAAGACCTTCAATCCGCCGACCGGTTGAAATTCGATTTCTCGGACGGGTCTTTCGTCCTTGTCGATCATTAATTTCCGAACTCTCCTTCTTTTCGTTGGCGTTTGAAGGAGCCGGCACATGTCAAATACCTCGGCTCGTCGACCTGAGATTTCTTTCTCGCCGCGAGCGGAAGATTATATCCGCCGCTTCATGGAGGCCGTGGAACGAATTAAGCCCCACGCAAGCTTGGTCCCTGTCATCGATTGGTACATCTCAGGGACTTCAACGAACAAAGTGACGGGCGAAGTGAAGACGTTCGGGCCAGGTATTGGTGTTGGCGCGATCGAAGCTGAGAAATTCACGGATGAACTCATCGTCCAAATGGGCGAGCTTAAGGTCGCAATTCGACTGCCGGAAGATCTTCAGTCGGCCGAACGGCTGAAACTCGACTTCTCGAACGGGTCTTTTGTTCTCGTCGACCCTTGATTGGCAAACTCTGTTTCTCTCCTGGCCGCATTGCCGACACGTTTAGCGGTCAGAAAAGGCATGCTCAATCACATGCACGATGTCCGCCTAGTTTATTGTCCAGCAAGCTTTGCTGCGTTCATAGGAAGTGCAATTTTCCCGGAATGTGGGCCCAATTTGAACGAAAGCGCTATGTCACGAGATAATAGGACTGAGCTGTCTCGCCGGCGTCCATCCGCGAGGCGGCCAACGATTGCCACGCTGCTCTGTGCCATGCTGGCGGGCGGCGCGATGATGTTTGCCGCGGGCTGCGCGTCGATCGGCCTCTCGGGGCTGGACGAGCCTGCCGCCGCGCCACGCGCGATCGCGATGTTCGTCGTTTCGACCCGCAAGGGCGAACATAGTGCCTCGAACGAAGCCGTCGAGGAGGGTGCGCGGTTCTCCTTGCAGCAAATTGGGGTGCCGCCAGGCCATAAGCCAGGCCAGGTGGAAAGGCCCGCCTTCGGTTCGGAAAATCCGCAAGAACACTTCGTCATGATGAGCCGGCGCGGGATCGACGAGGCCGAGTTCTATGCCGAACTCGCCAGCCATCTTTCAGGGCGCGTCGGATCGAACCGCGATATTCTGCTTTATGTCCATGGCTTCAATGTGAGCTATGACGAGGCGCGTTTCCGGCTCGCGCAGATCTCCGACGACGGGCGTTTCGGCGGCGTTGCGGTGCTTTATACTTGGCCGGCCACCGGCAGCCTCCTCGACTATGGCGCGGCCAAGGAAAATGCGACCGCCGCCCGCGATGCCTTGACCAACCTCATTCACCGGCTGGGAGAAGTGCCGGACGTTGGCCGCGTGCATATTCTCGCGCACTCGATGGGCGCCTGGCTCACCATGGAGGCTCTGCGGGAAAATGCGATTTCCGGCAGCCCCGACCTCAATGGCAAGCTCGGCGATGTCATGCTCGCCGCGCCCGACATCGACTTGAAGGTTTTCCGCCAGCAATTGGCGCGGCTCGATCCGTCCCATGTCTCCGTTCTCGTTTCCTCCAACGACCGGGCGCTTTCGATCTCGCGCACGCTTGCGGGCGACCGGCCGCGTCTAGGCGGGCTCAATCCCAGCAACCCCGAGGATCGCACGGCGCTCGAGGGCCTCGGCGTCAAGACCTATGATCTTTCAAAGGAGTCGACCGGCCTGATCGGGCATGGCACCTATGCCGACGCACCGCAGGCCGTGCGCACGATTGGCTCGCAGATCACCGGATCGAGACCGCAGGATGCCAATGTCCAGTCTGTGCTCGGCGAAAGACCCGTCGATTCAAAAATCACAGCCGTACCGCTCGCGCCATTGGCCGGGCCGTCCAGCGCCGCTGCGAACCCGGCGGGTGCCGTTCCGCCGCAGTAGCGGGGCTGGCGTGATCTCCGGCCGCTCTTCGTTAACATTGCAGTGCACTGGAGTGGCCGTGCCCCTTTTTCGATTTGAGGATCGGCGCGGAACTTTTTCTCGAGTTCGCTCATTATATGGTGAGGGACCAAACGAAAAAGCGAGGGCCTTGCAGTTGACAAGGCCGTTTTGAAGATTAAGGCCCCGGTTGCGGCCACGCAAACGCCGCTCATTCACAAAATGAGCAGAATGGTGTTGGCACGGGAAGTGCCGTGCTAGAAGTTTTAAGAATTATTTCGATTCAAAAAATGTTTCGAATATTGAACGGCGCAAAGGAATTGTATTCCTTATTTCGTGCTGCCTCGACATGATTGTCGTGCAGCGCTTGAGATATTTGTCTCTTGCTATATACTGTCTATATAAACGTTTTCACCATGAATTGAGAATCGCAAAACTTAAATTATGAAAATTATTGCAAAGCAACATGAAATATTCTTGTTGACGTCATCATAGCGTTAGAATTATTGTTTAGTCTGCTAAAAATTCATAGATGTCACGCTTGAGATTAACCTTTCCGGAAAGGGAATGTCCAACGCTTGTCCGTGTCCGACGCCGTGTAACCCGCAAAGCGAGGGAAGTCATGTGTTTGATCGCTGAAATAATCCATACGTGCTCGCACGAAAAAGTCGCCCAGGCCGCCGTGGCATCGATGGGGCATGATTTTGCGGGCAAAGTCGGCGCCACAGCCGGCGCATATGGATTATCGATCGGCGCCTTCACAGCTCGCGCGGTTCGTGAATTCGAACGGCGCGTCGGAGAATCAGAAAAGCAAGCGCTCCGGGCCCTCATGGATCGCGCGGACCAGCCGATCTTGATTGGTCTTCAGCATATTCTTCAGCCGGTGATCGAATTTGATGACCTAACCCCGGACGTGCCGGCGCCGATGCGCCCGGCAAACACCCGCCGCCCAGGTCAAAAGTCGTCCTCATCAAAGGGCTCGCGGAACACCCCGAAGACCGTCGATTCTTCGACAAATTGAGCGGCAACGAAGAGAAAGGCTGCCAGACCGCCTTGAATGTGGCGCCGCGCGCTGGACTTCAGGATAAGGCACGGCGCGCCCAGGGTCTTGTTTGCTCCGGGATTTCAGGCCCGAGCCCAGGCTGATAGAAAATCCCGAAACGAGGCCTCCGGCCGGCTGCAAGCAGCCGGATTGTCGCGGCATCCTTAATCTCGAAACTGTCGAAGCCGCAGCGTGCCAGAAATTGCAGCTGGTCGAACAAAACCTCGCCGGTCGCCCGTAATTCCCCTGTAAACCCATAAGTGCCGCGAAGCTGGCGTGCCTGCGAGTAGCCGCGTCCATCGGTGAATTTGGGAAAGGCAACCGCGATCAGCGCAAAGCGGGAAAGGTCCGGCGCGATCACTTGCAGGTCCTGCCCCGGTTCTATGAGCAGGCCAAGCGGGATATTCCTTATCGCTTGCGCGCGGATCGCTTGCCATTGCGGCAAGGTCAGAACGACCTTGCCCTCGAGCGGAAGGTCTTCTGCTTGCGCCAGATTGCGCCAGTCATCCGGCACAAAGCCATCGCCTTTGAATATCGCCATTGTCAAATGTCCGCACCGGCGTAAAGCGGCAATGTATGAAGTCCGCATTCGACTTTCGCACGCTCGCGCCAACGCCCCGCGCGGGGGTCTTCGCCAGGCTTTACAGGCGAGGTGCAAGGGATGCACCCAATCGAAAGATAGCCCTTGGCGACGAGCGGATGACGCGGCAGGGCGAAGGCATCGAGATAGCCGGTGATCTTGTCCGCCGGCCAGTGCGCGAGCGGATTGACTTTGATACGGCCGGCCTCGGCTTCAATCAAGGCCAAGGCCGCACGCGTCCGCCCTTGAAACCGTTTGCGGCCGGTGATCCAGGCGTCATAGCCTTCGAGCGCTTCCGCCATAGGTATGACCTTGCGGATTTCGCAACAGCGATCGGGATCGCTCGCCCAGAGGAAATTTTCCGGGTCTTCGGCGGCGAGCCGTTGTGGCTTCGGCGTGAGAGCGATCACATTCGTCAGGCCGAGATGCGCGACAAGAGTGTCACGATAGGCCAGAGTTTCTTTGAACAAAAGCTGCGTGTCGATGAACAAAACCGGCGTCGCCTTGTCGATAAGCGCGGCCATGTGTAGCAGCACGGCGGAATCAGCGCCAAAACTCGAGACGAGCGCGATCCGGCCCGGGAAAAGATCCGCGATCACGGCGCGCATCAATTCCGGCGTGTCCATTCCGGCGAATTCCACATCGAGCCGCGCGGCTTTTTCCGCGGCGCCAAGGATGGCAGCTTCAGTCATGGCCATAAAGAGCCTCCTTGAACGGTCCCATGCCAATCCGCCGGTAGGCGGCAAGAAAATCCTCTGCCGGGCTCGTGCGGAACTTCAAATAGGTATCGACAACGGTCTCGATCGCGTCGACGATCTCCTCGGAAGAAAAACCGCGCCCGGTGAGCGCGCCGACATTGCAAGTCTCGTCGGCGGAGCCGCCGAGCGTGAGTTGATAGGCCTCGGCACCAGATTTCTCCAATCCGAGAATGCCGATATGACCGACGTGGTGATGTCCGCAGGCATTGATGCAGCCGGAAATATTGATCTTGAGCTCGCCGATGTCCCGCGCCCGCGCGCTATCGCCGAACCGTTCCGAAATACGCTGCGCGATGGGAATCGAGCGCGCCGTCGCGAGCGCGCAATAATCGAGGCCAGGACAGGAAATAATGTCGGTGACAAGCCCCGTATTGGCGGTGGCAAGACCATGGCTGGAGAGCCTGTCGAACAGCTCCGGCAAATCATCGAGCGCGACATGCGGCAGAACGAGATTCTGTTCATGCGCGACGCGGATCTCGTCTGCTGAAAATTCTTCGGCAAGATCGGCGATCGTGTCCATTTCTTCGGCGCTGGCATCGCCCGGAATGCCGCCGATGGGCTTCAGAGAGACCGTGACGACCCCATATCCGGGCGTCTTATGCGCCACCACATTTTGCGCGGCAAAGCGGGCAAACGCGGGATCGGTTGCTTTGCGTTTTTCGAAAGCAAGGGACACGGCCTGGCGCGCGGGCAAAGCAGGCAGGGCGAAATAGGCGCGGATGCGGTCGATTTCCGCTTGCGGCAAGGTCAGGGCGCCGTCGCGATGCTTGGCAAACTCGGCCTCGACCTCGGCGCGAATAACATCGGCGCCTTTCTCATGCACCAGGATCTTGATGCGCGCCTTGTATTTGTTATCGCGCCGCCCTTCGAGATTATAGATGCGGAGAATGGCATCGGTGTAGGCGAGAAGATCGGCTTTCGGCAAGAAGTCGCGGATCTTATGCGCAACCATGGGAGTGCGGCCGAGGCCGCCGCCGACATAGACGGCAAAGCCCACCTCGCCTTCCGCGTTCTTGACGATCTGATAGCCGATGTCATGCACTTTAATCGCGGCGCGATCCTTGGGGGCGCCATTGACCGCAATCTTGAACTTACGTGGCAGAAACGAATATTCGGGATGCAGCGAAGACCATTGCCGCAGAATTTCGGCATAGGGGCGCGGATCCTCGATCTCATCGGCGGCGGCGCCAGCGAATTGATCGGCCGTGACATTGCGGATGCAATTGCCCGAGGTTTGGATCGCGTGCATTTCGACTTCGGCGAGTTCATCGAGAATGTCCGGGCAATCCTTTAGCGCCGGCCAATTGAACTGAATGTTCTGGCGCGTCGTGAAATGGCCGTAGCCCTTGTCGTAGCGCCGCGCGATAAAGGCGAGTTTGCGCATTTGCCGCGACGACAAAGTGCCATAGGGAACAGCGATCCGCAGCATATAGGCGTGCAATTGGAGATAGACGCCATTCATCAGGCGCAGCGGCCTGAACTTTTCCTCGTCCAACTCCCCGGAGAGTCGGCGCGCGACCTGGTCGCGGAACTGCGCAACGCGCGCGGCCACAAAGCTTTTGTCGAATTCATCGTAACGATACATGCCGGCTCCGCCCTGCCCGGGCACTCTACCCTTGAGTGTTTGAGCGGTGCTGGTCGAAACGCCCGCCCTTTATCTGTGTTGCTTTATCACGCGATCGCATCGGCCGAGTCCGCCGCAGGGATCAGCCCACGCTCTCGCGCGCGGCTTCCGATCTCTGATTTCGTAAAACCGCTTGTGTCTCTTGCGTGGCCCTATGGTCCGGCAGGAGTGCCACCTCATAGGCAAAGGCGCGCGTTTGGGGCAGGAAGTCGATCGTTGGACCCCGCGCGCGAATGGATTCCCGCAATGTCACCGCCCGCACTCCGCGCGCTTCCTCCGTCACCTCGACCAGGCAAGGATCGACGACGAGATTGCGCTTCACATCATTCTGGGCAAGGAGAAGGGCTGCCTCCGCCTCGGCCTTGCTGGTAAAAATCTTCGCCGCGCCGAGCGCATCGGCCCAGGCGCCGTCGCGGCCGCCATAGATCACGATGCCATCGATGAGGCGATTTGCGGAAATAATCTGAGGCATGCCCAAAACTCGCGAAGCTGCAATTGCGATCCGTATATAAGCCAATTAACAGCATTTGGCGAGTGTTTATCGTAATCTACGTAGAATTTATGTATAATGCTTCTGATTTTGAGTATTTTTTAAAATCCGCTGGCCAGGGAAGCCGATAGCAGTTCAGTTTCAGTTTCTGGTAATTGACCCTAGGCAGCCATTTACCGTTGCAGACCTAAAGGTCTCCGAAGGTAAAAAGCCATCACTGACGACAGCCGCCTGAATACAGCTAGTACGTCACAAGCAGACATAAGCTCGCGTCACCGATCGAGACTGCGGATATATGCGACAATGTTCACAATTTCGCCGCGTTACAGATTCATGCTTGATACTCGGGTTGGTGGATCAGCTCGCTGTTACCATCGGCGGTAAAATTTCCGGACTCAGCCTCCCAGGGTGTGTTCTCGGCAAAGTTTTACGGTGTGGTCAATTTTGATCAGCCTGCCCGCCACTCGATTGCTAACCTCTCCATCACCGACTTATCACACGGATAGCCTAACAAGAGGAAAGTATGATGTTACTTGGTCAAATATAACATGGTTACCGATCAACCCGCCATCATCCGCTTTGACCCGGGCGGAGTAGTGGAAGACTATATGGCAAGGGAGCGTTCTTTCGAACTTAAGGGAAAAAAGATCGTTATTGATGGGCGCTGCGCATCGGCATGCACGCTCTATACCCGATCGCCCGACCTTTGTGTTACGTCTCGCGCAGCATTTTATTTTCATGAGGCTGCCGACGGTAAGGACGAAGATCACCTTGTTGGCCGAGATCCCGAGGTTACGGCGTCTATGATGTCATTCTACCCGCAAAGGATATCCGATTGGATCAAGAGCAAGGGCGGCTTGAGGAGGCACATGCTTGTGCTGCGCGGGCGTGAGATGCTCTCATATTTTAAGCTCTGCAAATCGTGAGTATCCGTTTTAGCCCATCCTAGGCTAATGGCGTGATGTTTAAGCGAGCTACGCCTGCGTAGCCGGAGCATCTGATTGCTCTGCCAACGGTCGGTTCATTGCGCTCTTCCCGGGCCGCAAGCCGGCACCTCTGTCATTTTCCGCGATGAACTCGACGCCGGCTGATCCGCCGGGCGGCGGCTGGCCGGCTGTCCGCTTAGATCAGGAAGGGCCTAAGAAGCCGCCATCTTGAATGGCCGCCTTGGGGCGAAAGCAGAAAATGAAACTGGGACGCTCCCCATCGACCGGCTTTTCCAGATTAAAATACTTCTAAATTGGCTATTTTAAAATGATTGTAAAACAGAAGGCCTCTAAGACAGAGCTAAGACCTGTATATTTCAATATAAAATTTTTAGTTTTTCTGTTATAGTTATTTATTATTGGCCGAAGTTTGGATTGCGGCAGAGCTCTGCGGGGAGACGAAATGACGCGGCTTGGATTTGCTTTGGTGTGCGCGGCGGGCGTGGTCTTCATGGGATGTGCCGCCGAGTCCAAGGAATATCCGGTCGGCGCGCCTCAGGAGAAAAACGGAATGGAGATCGGCGCGGTCTATCTGCAGCCGATCGAAATGGATCCCCCCGGCGTGATGCGTCCGGCCGCCGAGTCCGACGTGCATCTCGAGTCCGATATCAAAGCGGCTAAGGACAACAAGAACGGCTTCGCGCAAGGGGATTGGATTCCCTATCTGGCGATAGCATATGAATTGACGAAGCTTGATGACAATCAAACTCAAAAGGGTGAGTTCATGCCCATGGTCGCCAATGACGGCCCCCATTATGGCGACAACGTCAAGATGATGGGACCGGGCAAGTATAAACTTATTCTCACCATCGCGCCGCCGGACGCAAACACGCATGCCCATTTCGGCCGCCATGTCGACAAGGAAACCGGCGTCGCGCCGTGGTTCAAGACTTTTGCCGTCGAATTTGTGTTCACCTATGCGGGAATTGGAAAAAAAGGTGCCTATTGAACGGTGCGATGGAGGTTGGCGGCTTGCGTAATTTCGCGGCAATCTTTCTCGCCACTCTCTTACTCGCTTGCGGCGCGGCTATTGCAAGAGCCGAGGAGGAGCCGGTTTTCACGATCGAGTTCAAGGATGGAGCGGTTTCGCCGCAACGCCTCGAAGTCCCAGCGAACCGGAGGTTCCAGCTGCAATTGGTGAACGCTGGCGATTCGCCCGCTGAATTCGAAAGCAATGAGTTGCGTAAGGAGAAGGTCCTGGCGCCCAAGACGACTTCGATCCTCGTGTTCCGGACGCTCGACCCTGGCGAATATCCCTTTTTTGACGATTTTCATCCTGATGCGCCGAAGGCGGTGCTGATCGCGAAATGAGCCAAGTCAGAAATGACCAAGTCCGAAATGAGCCATGCCGAGGACGAAGGGATTTACAATAGCGTTGAAAGACCTGTTTTCATGAGGGTGTTTTTGGATTCGCCCGAGCCGGCCGCATCCTTCGCGAAGCCCATGCCGCCCCCGCGGTTTGAGCCGCCGCGCGGGACAACCCTAACACGCGGGCTGAACGCGCTCGGCGAGGTCTTACGGCAGCATCAGCGCCTGATCCAGCGCGGCCAATGGGCGATCGTCCTCATTTATCTCGTGCTGGTCGCGGTTCCGGCATTCCTGCCTCTACCCGGGCGGCTCGCCCATCTCTTCGATAATCTGACGCTGTTCGCACAATTCGCCTTCTGGGGCATCTGGTGGCCGTTCGTCCTTCTCAGCATGGTTTTGGTTGGCCGCTCCTGGTGCGGGCTCTTTTGTCCCGAGGGGGCATTGACCGAGGCAGCGAGCCGGTTTGGCCGGGGTCATGCGGTCCCCCGCTGGATCACCTGGAAAGGCTGGCCCTTCGTGGCATTTGCCTTGACCACCATCTACGGGCAGATGGTCAGCGTCTACCAATATCCCAAACCGGCGCTGCTCATTCTCGGCGGCTCGACTTTTGGCGCGATCGTGATCGGCTATTTGTATGGCCGCAACCACCGGGTCTGGTGCCGCTATCTTTGTCCGGTGAATGGCGTCTTCGGTTTGCTCGCCAAACTTGCGCCGGTGCATTTCGGCGTTGATGAGCAGGCCTGGGCTTTGTCGCGCCGCTCCCACAATGCGGGGGTGCGGATGGTCAATTGCGCCCCGCTCGTCGCGATCAAGACCATGCGCGGCGCCTCCGAATGTCATATGTGCGGCCGCTGCAGCGGCTTTCGCGGCGCCATCAGCTTGGACCCGCGCTCGCCCAATCATGAGATCGTGCATGTCGCCGGATTGGCGCCAAAGCCATGGGAAAGCGCGTTGATCATCTTTGGCCTGATGGGCATCGCGGCGGGCGCTTTTCATTGGAGCGTCAGCCCTTGGTTCATCACGCTCAAGCAGGCGATTGCCGGCTGGCTCATCGATCATCAGATGCTGTGGCCGTTGCGCCTGCAGCCGCCATGGTGGATCTTGACCGATTATCCAGCCGTCAATGATCAAATGACCGTTCTCGATGGCGCTATGGTTTTGGCCTATATCGTGGCGACCGCGCTCGCAATCGGCGTGCCGGTCTCCTTATGTCTGTGGCTTGCCGCGCGCAGCCTTGGCGGCAAGCCTGGTCCACGCTTTCATCATTTCGCGCAAAGCCTTATTCCCATCGCGGGCTGTGGCGTGTTTCTCGGGCTTAGCGCGATCACCGTAACCATGTTGCGGGCTGAGGGCCTCGCACTTGGTTTTGTTGGTCCTTTGCGGGCTCTATTGCTGGGCGGCGCTGCAGTTTGGGCCATCGCTCTTGGCTGGAGGATCGCGAGCCTTGCGGGTGCGCCTCTCTTGCGCCGCTGCGCGGCAACCTTCTCGATTGCTGTTGCAGCAATGATCGGCGTCGCAAGCTGGGTCATGCTGTTTTGGGTCTGGCAGTGATCGCGCGCCGCTTCAACTAGAGCATGATCCCAAAAAGTTGCAGACTTTTTGGATAAAATCATACGACAAAACTAAAGAGATGGACACCATGAGCGATTCATCTCGAAGCAATCATGGTCTAGCGTGCGGGTGCTCGCGCAACGCGGTCGAGGACATGGGCGAGCGCGGGCCATGCAGAAACAGGAATGCGGGGGGCGTTGCTGTCGCAAGACAAGCGCCGCTGGTCTCATTGAGGCGATACGGCGCCAATGTTTCCGCCGCGCGGCCATGCAACGCCGTCAGCGTCGAGCCAGGACGATCGATGACGGCGATCGGCACGAGCCGCGCGATGTCGCGCCAGCGTTGCCAGCGATCGAAGCCGCGAAAATTATCCGCCCCCATGAGCCAAACGAAATGGACGCCGGGACAGCGCTGCTTCAAATAAATGATCGTCTCGAAGCTGTAAGTGGCGCCGATCGCGGCCTCAACCGCCGTGACAATGATACGCGGATGCCGGGCTAGCTTGCGCGCCGCATCGACGCGCAGGGCAAGCGGCGCCAGCTTATGGGGGTCCTTCAACGGATTGGCGGGGCTCACAAGCCACCATATGCGATCGAGGCGCAAGCGCCGTAACGCGAGCAGGCTCGCGGCGCGATGCCCTTCGTGGGGAGGATTGAAACTGCCGCCAAAGAGGCCAATGCGCAGGCCGGCTGCAAAAGGCGGGACTTTGGCAGCGGGCGCGACGTTCAAGGGCGAATCTGCCCAGTGCCGCGCACGCGATATTTGAAAGAGGTCAATTGCTCAAGACCGACCGGTCCCCGCGCGTGCATCCGGCCCGTCGCGATGCCGATCTCGGCGCCGAAGCCGAACTCGCCGCCATCGGCAAATTGCGTCGAGGCATTGTGCAACACAATGGCCGAATCGACTTCCGTCAAGAAGCGCTCCGCCGCCGCCTGGTTTTCGGTGACGATGCAATCGGTGTGATGCGAGCCGAAGGTCTCGATATGCGCGATGGCCTCGTCGAGACCTTCGACGACCCGCACAGCAATGATCTTGTCGAGATATTCGGTGCGCCAATCGGCCTCGCTCGCGGGCTCTACGCGCGCGTCCACGGCGCGTGTGGCTTCATCGCCGCGCACTGCGCAACCGGCGTCGAGCAGCATAGTCACAAGCGGCGCCAGATGCGTCGCGGCGCAGGCGCGATCGACGAGCAAAGTCTCGGCCGCGCCGCAAATGCCGGTGCGCCGCAGTTTTGCGTTGAAAACGATTTTTTCGGCTTTGCTCAGATCAGCGTCGCGGTCAACGAACACATGCACGATGCCTTCGAGATGCGCGAAAACCGGCACCCTCGCCTCGGCCTGGACGCGGGCGACGAGGCTTTTGCCGCCGCGCGGCACGATCACATCGAGATTGCCGTTGAGCCCTGCGAGCATTTCGCCGACCGCCGCACGGTCCGTGACCGGCACGAGACTGATCGCGGCTGCTGGCAAACCCGCCGCGTCGAGGCCCGCGGCGAGACAGTCATGGATGCAGCGCGCCGAAAAAAAACTTTCCGAACCGGCGCGCAGGATCGCCGCATTGCCGGCCTTGAGACACAATGCGCCGGCATCCGCCGTCACCGCCGGGCGGCTTTCATAAATGACGCCGATGACGCCGAGCGGAGTCGCGACTCGCTCGATCAACAGCCCATTCGGCCGCTCGAACTTTGCCAGAATGCGCCCCACCGGATCAGGAAGCGCGGCGATGTCATCGAGGCCCTTGGCCATGGCTTCGACGCGGGCACTATCGAGCGCCAGCCGGTCGAGAAAGGCGCTGGCAGTTCCGTTCGCCTTGGCGGCTGCCATGTCACGCGCATTGGCGGCGAGAATGTCTGCTGCACACGCACGCATCCTGTCGGCGGCTTTGTGAATCGCAAGGTTTTTCTGCTTCGACGAAGCAAGCGACAGCGCATGCGCGGCGGCGCGGGCAGCGCGGCCGAGTGCGGCCATGACGGCCGTGGTACTGGCCTCGACCGGTTTAAGATTTCCCATCCGCATCCGGCTCCCATGCGGCAATCCGGTCGCGCGCGAGGACCATATCGTCCCGGTGGATGATCACCGCGCGCCCCGGCGTGCCGAGCAAACCTGAAATATCCTGGGAATTGCGCCCGGCGATCAAGACCGCGTCGCTCGCATCATAGGCCACGAGACCGCGCCCGATCTCGGTAGCGCGAAAGTCGCGGATTAAGACACAATCGCCGCTTGTGAAACTCCCCTCGACCCGCGTCACACCCGCAGGCAACAGGCTTTTGCCATTGGCGATCGCTTGCGCTGCGCCCGCATCGACATGCAAGGCGCCGCGCGGTTCGAGCGAGCCCGCAATCCATTTTTTCCGCGCGGTGACGGGGTTCGAGCCGGTCAGGAACCAGGTGCAAGGCGCGCCCTCATTGAGGCGCGAGACCGGGTGCTCGACCCTTCCGTCGGTAATAATCATATGGGTGCCGCCGGCGGTGGCGATTTTTGCCGCCTCGATCTTGGTGCGCATGCCGCCGCGCGAGTGCCGCGAGGCGGCGCCCCCCGCCATTGCCTCGATAGCGGCGTCCACGCGCGAAACCACGGGAATGAGCTCTGCTGTGGGGTTTTCCGCTGGGGGCGCGGTGTAAAGACCTTGGACATCGGAGAGCAAAATCAAGAGATCGGCGCTTGCCATGGTCGCGACGCGGGCGGCGAGCCGGTCATTGTCGCCATAGCGAATTTCGTTTGTCGCGACCGTATCGTTCTCATTGATCACGGGCACGGCGCGCAGATCAAGGAGTCGGCCAATCGTTGCCCTCGCGTTGAGATAGCGCTGGCGCTCCTCGGTATCCCCGAGCGTGACGAGGATTTGGCCGGCGGTCAGCTTTCGATCGGCGAGAACTTCCGCCCATATGCGCGCCAAGGCGATCTGGCCGATGGCGGCGGCGGCCTGGCTGTCTTCGAGCTTCAGCTCGCGTTCGGGCAGGCCGAGCACCGTGCGCCCCAGTGCGATCGCGCCCGAAGACACCACGAGAACATCAGCGCCTTGCCTGTGCAAGTCCGCGATGTCCTGGCCAAGCGATTCGAGCCAGGCCCGCTTGACGCCGCCTTGCCCGCGATCGACGAGGAGGGACGAGCCGACCTTGATGACGATTCGCTTGAAAGTTTTGAGGCTGGGCTGCCCAGCTGAAGGCACCGCCGCCACTTGGCTTGCCGCGCTCAAGGGTGCCACTCCGCGACGGCGTCCGACTGCGCCATCTTGGCTTTGCGGGCTTCGTCGATCATCGTCAAAATCCGGCGCAGGGTCTCGGTGAGATTTGTGCCGCTCGCTGACGAAAGCCGAAGCGGGGTTTGCTTGGCGGCCCGTTTGAGGCGCTGCAGCTGCGCTTGCAGACTCGCTTGATCGACCGTGTCGATCTTCGAAAGGGCGACGATTTCAGGCTTTTCCGCAAGACCGCCGCCATAGGCTTCGAGTTCGCGGCGAATGGTTTTATAGGCCTTGCCAGCATGTTCGGTTCCGGCATCGACCAGATGGAGAAGCACGCGGCAGCGTTCGACATGGCCCAAAAACCGGTCGCCGAGCCCATGGCCCTCATGCGCCCCTTCGATGAGGCCCGGGATATCGGCGAGAACGAATTCGCGGCCATCGCAAGACGCAACGCCAAGCTGCGGATGCAGCGTCGTGAAAGGATAATCCGCGATCTTCGGCTTTGCCTGGCTGACGGTCGCCAGAAACGTCGATTTCCCGGCATTGGGCAGACCGACAATCCCGGCGTC
>PLUZ01000031.1 GCA_003162995.1 Methylocapsa sp.
GTCAGAACGCCATATGCACCTTGCGGACCGGGTGACTTATCCGTCGTATTTGGTGAAGCGAAGCCAATTTTCATGCATTTACATGAATTTGATTATGATGAGATGCGTTATATAAAATCTGCCTGTGGCTATAGTGAGGTAAAGGCCGTCTTCAAATTTCCTAAGACGTCGATATGTCTCGTATCGAAATACTATAGGAAATACCTATCTTTAAATGATAGGTTCATGAAATCAAATTCAAGGCTGATTCGAAAAATTAACCGGGCAAAGAAATGGCGAAAATTTTTATTCTTGCCGAGCGGCGTTTGGGTCACTTTTGAACGATAAACTCCTTTCAGTAGCTTTGTAATATTAGGTGTATGTTCTCTTCGGCTGAAGAGGCGCTAGATGAGCCAAACGACCCGAAACGGGCAGACTATGCACTCCGTTTTATGTGATCTCAGTAGCCAATGATTGTGACCCTCCGGAGGGTTACGTAAATGCCCGCTTGGTCCATCGGGAAAACCTTGGCGTTTACCACAAACCGTAAGTAAGTTACACCTCGTGGCTCAATTGCCGCGAGGCTGCGACGAGNNCTGTACGCCGGGGCTCACAATGGTTTGAATGCAACGCTTTGCCTCAGATATGATCGACGTCTCGCTTGATAGGCGGCTCATGCGCTCCGGTTGTCGCCAGCACCGATGATCGCGGTCGTGTAATATCGCGGCCCACCCGCAGCAGAGCCCGCGTCGTGCCGGGTCCAACGATTGCCAGTGAGCTTATATAGATCACAGCTCCAAATGGGCACAACACTGCCAGCCTGTTTGCCGCAGCCATGGCTTCCAATTGCCCACTCAGCAGCCTAACCGCGATGAACATGAAAACAGCAGACCCCAGAGAGGGGATAGTCGCGCGCAGCCACCTCTCGAAAGTAAAGTTAGTTAGGAGCGACGTGAGCCAAATTGACATTGGCAACGTTACAAAAAAAGGAAGAACAAACGGGATGGCCAAATAGGAGTGCCCTAATCGAGCAAAAATTATGAAACCTGCGATTGCCAAAAATGTATAAATCATGGAGACGTAAAACGTCCAGATTGGCTTACCTTTTATAATAAATATAGAATCGTTATAACCAATCATGACACTCATTAAACCACCAATCGCAAGCCACGCAAAAACCGGGGCAGCGGCGGCCCAGCGTGCTCCAAAGAGTAAAGGCACGGCATCGTTTGAAATAGCAGAAGCTCCGATGAACAATGGGGCGCAGATCGCGCATACCAGCGTCGTTGATGACAATAGGACGTGCTTTAACCGTTCCTCGTCCCGTTGGCTGTCCGCTAAGGTTGGCATGATAATCCCGTTGATCGGAGCTCCTGCAACGAGTTGAAGGGAAAGCCTCAAGCGCTTGCCTACGCTGTAGATTCCGGTGTTAGCAGGGCCGAAAAAATAGGCAATCAACATTGTGTCGCAAGTCTGGTTGATTATTCCAATGATCCCGCCAGGAGTGGTATGAAACATGAAACGAAGAATCTCGCGGCCCAAGGTCCAGGAAATGGCGAAAGTCGGACGCCAAGGGCAGACAAGCCATAGGGCGGCCAAAGAGACCGTGAAAGTGACCACTTGCTGAACTACAAGCGCCATAGCTCCGTATCCAGTGACGGCCAGCGCTAACCCGATCGCGCCGCCGACAATGGCGCCGACCGCGCCGCGAATGGCGAGCGATCGAAACTCAAAGTGCCGGTACATCCACCATTCGTGTGTACGCGCTAAGCCCATTACCAGCACGATCACACCCATTTCACGTAGGACAAGTGCAAGATCAGCAATGCCAAACAGCCGTTGGGCGAGACCTGCAGCGGCTTCGATTACAAAAAATCCAAATATAGAAAACAAAATAGTAAGCCAAAAAGCGGTTGTATACTCAACTGGTGCGGCGTCTGCCTTTCGTATTACCGCATAGCCAAAATTATCTATAAATAGTGTTTTTGATATAAAGATTATGGCCAAACATATACTGATGAGGCCAATGTCCGCTGGACTGATGAAATGGGCCATTGCTGCAAAAACCAGGAAAGAGGTTCCCTGGATCGTCACCATTTCAGCGGTAATCCAAGCTGCGCCAGATGCGGCGCGCTTCGCATTTTCTGGCCTAGGCTTTGCCGGCGGCACCTCGCTCATGCGAACGTGCTGCTCGCGCTTCGTTCAACTCGAGATTTGGCGTATTGCCTTGGGCAAAGCGAATGAGGAATCGAAACCATCTTCTATCTCGCCGAGAGTTTCGGGTTGAACCGCCCCGGAGACAGGTGACGCCGCCCCTGGGTCAAAAGCCTGCGCCGGATAAGCAGCCACGTCAATGTCCATCGCTGGCCTGGCAATCCCGAAAGCCGAGGTCAACCCCCAAAGGATAAAGCCGCCTGGACAATGCGCAGGTTCTTCAAGAGTTGTATGAAAAGCAGCCTTTTCCGGCTACTTGCTGATTTGCCCATTTCCTCACCATCGTTCTGATGGAGGTGCGTCCAACATTACCTCGGCGATGCGAGCCCGTGTACTGGGCGTTGTATTCTCGGGAAGAGCATCTAGAGAAAAGAAACCGTGTGCGGCAATCTCCCAGTTGGGTACCGGCGCACGCGCCTGCCGGAAGGAGCGCACGACAAACAGCGCGACGTGGTCGCGTTGCGATACCCGGCTGTTGAAGAACATACCATGTAACACGGGAGGTTCAAGAATCTCGATATTACCCTCCTCCATGAGTTCACGAGCCAGAGCCTCGATCAGCGTCTCTCCGGGTTCCACGCCACCGCCCGGTAAGTGCCAACCGGGAACATAGGTGTGCGTGATAAGAAAGATCCTTCGGTCTGCATCGACTACCAGCCCGCGAGCACCAAGCGTCATCCCCCGGGTACAGCGCCAGTAGAGGTGAAAAGCCCAACGGATCGATGGTTCTAACGCTTGTCTTACTCTCTTCATTCGAGCCCCGCTGCTTTGCGAAGATGCGTACGCTTAGCCAT
>PLUZ01000400.1 GCA_003162995.1 Methylocapsa sp.
CGTCCTGCCCCGGCTGATGCGCCGGCCCGTCGAAGGGCCAAATGCGCACGATGACAGGCAATTTGTCCGTCCGCGGAACAATGATCGGTTCCATAACCAAGGGGTTTGGACGGGTAATCGCCGTCAATTGATCGATGGCTTCTTTGAGCAGCGTCCGCGCGGCGGGATCGCGAACGAACAGCCGCCTGTCCTTGATCTTGATATTATGGTCGAAAACGGCGTCGGCGGTGGCGTTCACATCGGCGACAAATCCGTGCTGATCAAGCGCCATAGCCGGGAGGCGCATCGCATTGAGCGCGGCGGTNNGTGCCCGATCCCGATGCTCCGGCGGCCGAGGCAATCTCGATCAAGCGCCCAGTGAAGGAAGCCAGAATGCACTCTTCCTCGACGCGCAGGCTGCCGACTTCCGAACATACGTCTAAAATGGTCATTTTAAATCCTAAATCGCTTCAAATTTCGTCGGTCTGATTTTTATGGTCACACATCCCGACCCTAAGTCCGGTGTGCTCACAGCAATCCGACCCGCTTTAGCGGTTATGATTTTTGCAATGCAACAAAGCTGATAATGATTTTCGATCATACAGCAATAGCCCATTTGAGCTAAAGCTTGATGCTTTCATTTCACTATTATCCGAATCATTGCCATATTTAGTCGTGGAACCTCTCTATTTCGTCGCCGAACCATCTCGCGCTGCGAGAAGTTTCAATAGCTTGGTCTACCCAATCCTCAGTCGGAACGAGCCAGAAACGGGCGAGACGATTTCGAGCGCTACGTTGATTGTGACGGCCGCTAATGATTTCACGAGACCTATTCATGACCGCATGCCTGTCCTGCTTGAGCAGCACGATCTTGACGCCTGGCTATGCAGCGTGAGCCGGTTGGTGTGCGGATAGTGTGGATTGTCGACCGCCCCGAATTCAATGCCTGAGTCTATGAGCGCAGCAAGGAAGACACGCTGACGGAAAAGACAGTCGGGCTTGGCGATTATCAGCCTGGCCTTGTTTTTCCTGCCGGTGGCAAGGGCGAGCTCCAGCTGAGGCCGGTCGTTTCGCTGGCCCGTCTCGGCTTCCGTAAACTCAGTAATTTTGCTCCAGTCGCCTCCATCCAGATATAGTCGGTGTCGGCTTTCTGCTGCGCTTCCAGCCTGAGGCCGGATTTCCACTGCCGATCCGTCGAGACGCTACCCTCGGCCATCGGCGCGCTTCAGCGGCAAAACCTCGGTGCTCGGTTTGCTGTTCATGGCGGCTGAGATAGTGGCGCATATCGTGTTGACGGCGCGATGCATCGGGTCGGAATCCAAGTGAGCATATCTTTGCGTCGTCTGTGGCTGCGCGTGCCCGAGCAAGGTTCCAATCACATGTAGACCCAGATGTGCACCTGCGCCGTAGCTCGCGAATGTATGGCGAAGGTCATGGATGCGGAGACCCGGAAGCCCAGCGGCTTTGGTGACGGCCGCCCATGGTTTCTTCAGATCGGCGCGCGGTTTGCCCTCGTCGTCTTTGTCCCTTGCCGCGCCGGGAAATATATGCGGGTTCCCATGTATGCGGGGCAGCTCGTTCATGATCGAGAGGGGGCAGAACTGAGATAAATCGACTTTTCGTCGGTTTTGGAGTCTGGCAAGAGGAGCATGCCGCGCTCAGCGTCGAACCAATCCCAGCGCGCGTGCAGGACTTCTCGAAGGCGGGCGCCGGTAAGCAGCAAGAGGCGGATCGCGGCGATTGCATAGGGGTCGAGCTTCCGGCGCCGGTTCTCCGGCGTTGGCGAATGTTTGGCCGTTGCCTTGGTTTCGTCGGCATGCCACGCCAGCCCGATGGTCTCAGCCTCGTGGAGAGCGTCTCCAAGGCGTGCCAACTCCACGGGATTGAGGTAGCGCTGGCGGGGCCGCTCTTTGTAAGGTTCGATTCCTTTTGCTGGATTGAAGTCATGGGGGAGTTCCCCAATCTTTGCGCCATAGGAAAACAAACCGGAAAGGGTGGCAACGACACGGTTGGCCGTCACCGGCCTCGTTTTGCCAATTGCGCCGTGCAGCTTCGCGATATCCCCGTGTGAGACCGAGCCGGCTTTCTTGCTACCTAACGTCGGGATGACCAGCCCTGTCAGATAATGCGTGTAGAGCGCCGCCGTACTCGCCTTCTTCTTCACTGTCACCTGCTCGGCGAGAAACCGTTCGATGAGCTGCGATAGGGTAGGCGCTTCCTTGGCTTGGTCGCGCGCCTCGGCCGGGTCGCGTCACCTCTTGCGACCGCGGCGAGCTTGCTGCGAGCCTCGTTGCGCGCCTGCCCGGGCGTCATCGCACCAGACCTGCCGATGGTCACGAACCGCTTAGGACCGTTTCGGCCGTTGCCTTTCGGCCGGTAGCGGATTAGGAAGCTCTTCGTGCCGCTGGTTTCGACCCTGACGCCGAAACCTCGCAGCTCCGTGTCCCAGATGATGCGCCGCTCCGCTCCGGGTGACGCTGCGTCTATGACTCGTTTCGTAAGCTTAACAGATGAGTATGANNTGGTGACCACCAGATTAGATACAGTAGAAATCAGAAGGAATGAGCAGACAACTGCATTCTTTATAAATCAACATGTTAAGAATGCAGGGAAACAGGAAGATACCCGCACCTTCAGTCTGGGGGACTAGGGGTCGCGGGTTCGAATCCCGCCACTCCGACCATTTAACCCATTGATATTACATTTAGAATCAGAAGGACGCTTTCCGCTACCTAACTCGAACGGCATGCTGGTGACCACATGGTGACCACGCGGGGCGAATCAATATTTTTGCTGGCGACCGGGCCTCATCATCTGCCACGTGTTCCTTACACGCCCAATCCGGTCGATTGGAGCACAGTGTTGGCTAATTCTTAGACGTAGACATCAGCTTACTGTCGCTTCGAGCACCGATAAACTTGCCGTGATAGCGGCTGGCTTCGGCTTCCATGACACTCGCATCAATCGCAAACCCTTCGCCTTTGACGAGACCCGCTACCATGCACGCCTTGACCACCCCCTCAAAGAGCTGTCGAAAGATGTCGCTGTCACGGTAACGGCCGTGGCGTTCGCGCTCTACAGGCGCCAACCGATTAGACCCCTGTCGATGGAGACGCGCGGTCCCACTGCTCGGCCAGATTTTGCAAAGCTTAGCCGATGACTGCGGGATGGACATATGTTCCAAAACGGCGCAACGGAACCGGAAGTGCGGCTGCGCGGTTTCTGATACCGGCAAGGTCGGGCTCCCCTCTGTGTAGACGTTGCCCACGTCGAATCACGGTCGCAAGCACCGGATCGTCATCAGGCCGCTCCTTTTTCAAGCGCCATGATATCGCCTGCGAACATTCCTATTTCGTTCGAGCGCCATAAGCGCCATTGGCGTTCGCCGGGAGGATAGCTATGATTTGATGATGACCGTTTCTTTTGGCGTTGCGACATTTAATCTCGAAAATTTTGATTGGTCGCGAGCGCACGAATTGGAATTCGCACGTCGGATAGCCGTTCTCAGGCCGATCTTGAATGATCTTGCGGCCGACGTCATTTGTCTTCAGGAGGTCGATGCTCAGAAGTCCCCGCCTCATGGAGGGCGCCGATTTCTCGCTCTTGACCGTCTCCTCTGCGATACCGCCTACCAAAGTTACTACCGCACGACGAGCGTTCGGCCTAGAACGAATGCGCCAGCGGATGTCCATAATCTGGCGATCCTGAGCCGCTGGCCGATCGACGAACAGCGGCAGCTCTACCACAACATTGTCGCGAAATGGAGTTGGATGCCGCCGTTCGAAGGTTCTTCCCCTCCGAGGTCGATGGACGTCACGTGGGAACGCCCCCTCCTCTACACAAAAATCTCAATGCCCAATGGCGCTGCGCTTCACGTCATCAACCTTCATCTTCGCGCTCCGCGCGCTGTCCCTGTTCCCAATAAGAGTGAAAGTAACGGCTGCGTCTCAAGTCGAGCCTGGGCAGAGGGTCAGTTTGTCGCCGCCCAGAAGCGGGAAGGACAGGCGTTGGAAGCTCGACTGTTCATCGAACAACTGTTCGATAGCGAACCAAACGCGCTCATCGCCGTGTGCGGCGATCTTAATTCGGAAGAGCATGACACACCTGCACGGCTTCTGGTTGGAATTCCGGACGAAGATGCAGCGGAGCCGTCATCTCGCAAGCTCATACCACTAGCGGACCGTGTCGAGGAAGCTCGTCGCTTCAGTGTCGTACACGCCGGACGCCCTGTGCTTCTTGATCATATTCTTGCGTCGCGGACGCTCGCCGCTTGCTGCATGAACGTCGCAATAATGAACGAGGGCTTGCAGGATGAGGTCATGGCTGAAGAGCTGATCCTCGGCTCACTGCATGCGCCGATCATCGCGTCCTTTGATTTAGGCAAAAGCTAAACCGGCAGCATGCCCGCAGGCGATTGGAGCATACAGCGTCATAGAGCCGAACCGGCCAGAGGGCCGCCCCACAGACCGCGCTGAAGTGAGCCCAGGCGAGTACGGGCGCCCTAGCTTGGGATGGTCGTGCCCCATTGGTAAGCAAAGCGGGTGACCGGCGCCCCGCTATGCAGCAGATACCGAGGGCTCCAGTGCCTTCGCGAAGGCTGCGAGGCCCGCACCGTAGCGTGCCGATGTCACCTCCCCTGCGGTAACCGCGTAAACAGCAAGCGGGGCCTTGCCGGCAAGGCTTTGCATTTGTCCGAAGACGCTTTCGCTGCCCTTACCTCCGAGGGTACAGAAAAATGCCACCTCAGGAAGATGCTCTTTATTTGCCATCAGATATGCGCGAACGGGCGAAGAGACCGACCACGCCCAAACGGGTGTGCCGATGACAACGCGATCATAGGACGAAAGATCGCTTTTGGATTGAGCAATAGCAGAAGGATTCTTTTGAATCGCTTCTACCAGCGAACGCACATAGCCGAAAAAACCAGCCCGACCATTGGCCTCGACGATTTCCTCGATATTGGCGTTGAGCGCCTCTGATAGAGCCTCCGCAATTTTGCGCGTCGTTCCAGATCTGGAATAATAGACGACAAGAGTTTTTAAGTACGCCACAAGCGTTCCTCGATTTCTGGCCGAATACCGCCAAGTTAAATGGATACCGTGCATGCGATTGAGGCGAATTGATTCACGTCAAGGCACAAGGGCCTTCTGCATTGGGACTTCCCTTCCAATTCCAATTAACTACAGAGGTATTTGTACGGCGGGTATGCGGGGCCTGAGGCAGGACTTAAACGTCGGTCAAAAATCCGTGCCGCCGGGCTCGAGGTAAAGCGATTGGTGCAGGTCGATC
>PLUZ01000231.1:0-445 GCA_003162995.1 Methylocapsa sp.
GCGATAGTCACGGAAAGATGCCCGAGTTCGAGGTCAAAATGGCAGCAAGCACGATAGCGGACGAACCGACCCGGAGGGACTTTCTGTTCGTCGCCACCGGCGCAATGGGCGTCGCTGCGGCCGGTTTCGTGGCGTGGCCGCTGATCGACCAAATGAGCCCCGACGCGACAACACTGGCCGCTTCTTCGACGGAAGTCGATATCGCCAATATCGCGGAAGGGCAGATCGTCACCGTGAAATGGCGCGGCAAGCCGATCTTCATCAGCCATCGCACGCCGAAGGAAATCGAAGACGCACGTGCGGTTCCCTTGAGCGAATTGCGCGATCCGGCAAGCGATGAATCGCGGGTGCAAAAGCCGGAATGGCTCATCGTTATCGGCATTTGCACGCATCTCGGCTGCGTGCCGCTCAAGAATGACGGCCCCTTCGAGGGCGGTTATTTTTG
>PLUZ01000231.1:505-4502 GCA_003162995.1 Methylocapsa sp.
GATCATGAGTGGAGAGCCGACCTACGTACCGAAAAGCCGCCTGGCCCAGTGGTTCGAAAGCCGTCTGCCGGTCATAGGCCTCGTCCACTCCTCCTTCGTGGCATTCCCCAATCCGCGCAACCTCAACTATTGGTGGACCTTCGGCGGCATCTTGTCGTTCATGCTTGTGGCCCAGATCGTCACCGGCGTCGTGCTTGCCATGCATTACACGCCGCAATCCAGTCTCGCCTTTGCCTCGATCGAACACATCATGCGCGATGTGAACTATGGCTGGCTTCTGCGCTATGCGCATGCCAACGGCGCTTCCATGTTTTTCCTCGCGCTTTATATCCATATGTTCCGGGGCATGTATTACGGCTCTTACAAGGACCCGCGGGAAGTCTTGTGGCTGCTTGGCGTCATCATCTATCTCCTGGCGATCGCGACCGCCTTCATGGGCTATGTCCTGCCTTGGGGGCAGATGAGCTTTTGGGGCGCGACCGTCATCACCAGCCTGTTCACGGCGATTCCCATCGTCGGCGATTCGATCACGACGTGGTTGTGGGGCGGCTACTCGGTCGATAACGCGACCCTCAACCGCTTCTTTTCACTCCACTATCTCCTGCCGTTCATGATCGCGGGCGTCGTCGTTTTGCATGTCTGGGCGCTGCATGTTCATGGATCGAACAATCCGGCCGGAATCGAAAAAAAGACAACCAAGGACACTTTGCCATTCCATCCCTATTTCACCGTGAAGGACGGTTTCGCGCTCGTCTGCTTCCTTGTGTTTTATGGGTGGTTCGTGTTTTACGTGCCGAATTATCTCGGAGACGCCGACAATTACATCGAGGCGAACCCGCTCCAGACTCCGGTCCATATCGTGCCGGAATGGTATTATTTGCCCTTTTATGCGATTTTGCGCTCGATCCCCGATAAGCTCGGCGGCACCGCCGCGATGTTCACCGCGGTGCTCGTGATCGCCTTTCTGCCTTGGCTCGATACATCGCGCGTGAAATCGGCGGCCTTCCGCCCGCTTTACAAAATCTTCTTTTGGCTTTTTGTCGTTTGCGCGGTTCTCCTCGGCTATATGGGATCGCAGCCGCCGGAAGGGATCTATGTGATCGCCGCCCGGTTCCTCACCGTCTATTATTTTCTCCACTTTTTTGTGATCCTCCCGTTGCTTGGAAAATATGAGAAGCCAAAGCTCCTGCCCGCCTCCATTTGCGATGCGGTACTGGGCAAGTCCGGCAAAACAGAAGCCACGGATACCGATTCCATGCATGTGCGCGAACCTGGGCAATGACCGCCGGGCCATGGCCAAAAGGAAATAAGCGATGAGGCACGAGAACAACTTCCGCTGCGGTATCGGATTGGCTTTCGCTGCCTTGCTAGTGACGGCATTAGCGGCGGGCGAAGCCAAAGTTTTTGCCGCGAGCGATGCCGGGCCTGACACCGGCGGAAACACGCATGAGCAGCCAAAGCCGCCGCGCCAGGAATGGACGTTCAGCGGGCCTTTCGGCAGCTATGACCAAGCCCAGCTTCAGCGCGGTTTTCAGGTCTACCGGGAAGTTTGTTCCAACTGCCACTCGCTCAAATTGGTCGCTTTCCGCAATTTGGCCGATCCCGGCGGTCCTGGCTTCTCGGAGGCGCAAGTGAAGGCGCTTGCCGCCACATACCAGATCAAGGACGGCCCCAACGATGCCGGTGACATGTTCGAACGGCCAGGCCGGCCGTCGGATTATTTCCCTTGGAATTTCCCCAATGAGCAGGCCGCGCGGGCGGCGCTCGGCGCGGTGCCGCCAGACACGTCGCTGCTCGCCAAGGCCCGCTCCTATGAGCGCGGCTTCCCGCAATTTCTGATCGATCCCTTCACCCAATACCAAGAGCAAGGCCCCGATTACATCGACGCGCTCATGAATGGCTACACGAACGACCAGGATCCGAACTGGAACGAATATATGCCGGGCCATAAGATCGCCATGCCCAAGCCTTTGAGCGATGGTGCTGTCGATTATGAGGACGGCGCGCCCAAAACAGTTCAGCAATACGCCAAGGACGTCTCGGCCTTCCTGATGTGGACCGCCGAGCCAAAACTCGAAGAGCGCAAGCGCCTTGGCTTCGGCGTGCTGATCTTCCTTGCCGTTTACGCCTTGCTTCTGTTTGCCGTGAAAAAGAAGATTTGGCATCGCCCCGAGGCGCATATCAGCGCGGATACGCCATAGTTTTCCCGGCCTCATAACCAGCGTTTCCTTCGCTCCCGGCAGACCCTTAGGCAGGGTGATTGACGAACGGAGCGGTGCTTCCTATCGTTTGCGGCCAACTCGCGCATAGACCCATCCGCGACGCTCTTCACTCTTTCAAGGTCAGCTCATGTCCATCGCCGGAGCCCTCGCTCAAGCCAATGCCTGGCCTTTCGAGGAGGCGCGCAAGATCCTGGCGCGGATCGCGGCGACCGGCCAAACCGAAGTGTTGTTCGAGACAGGCTATGGACCCTCCGGCCTCCCCCATATCGGAACCTTTGGCGAGGTCGCCCGCACGAGCATGGTGCGGCACGCGTTCCAGGTGTTGACAGAAGACAAGATCAAGACTCGCCTCCTCGCCTTTTCGGATGACATGGACGGTCTTCGCAAGGTGCCGGACAATATTCCGAACAAGGAGCTTGTCGCCGCCCATCTCGGCAAGCCGCTGACGCAGGTTCCGGACCCTTTCGGCACGCACGCAAGCTTTGGCGCGCACAACAATGCGCGGCTGCGCGCCTTTCTCGACCAATTCGGCTTCGATTATGAATTCGCCTCCGCGACAGACTACTATAAGTCTGGCCGCTTCGACGCCGCGCTCCTTCACATCCTCGCCCATTACGAGAAAGTGATGGCGATCATGCTGCCGAGCTTCCGCGAGGAACGGGCCGCAACCTATTCGCCATTCCTGCCGGTTCATCCAAGGACCGGCATCGTAATGCAAGTGCCGATCGAAGCAATCGACGCCGCCACGGGGACGCTCATCTGGCGCGATCCGGACACGCAAGAGAGATTCGAGACTCCCGTCACCGGCGGCGCCTGCAAGCTGCAATGGAAACCGGATTGGGCGATGCGCTGGTATGCGCTCAAGGTCGATTATGAAATGGCTGGCAAGGATCTGATCGAGTCGGTCAAACTATCCGGCGCGATCGTGCGCGCGCTCGGCGGCTCGCCGCCGGAAGGGTTCAACTATGAATTGTTCCTCGACGAGAAGGGCCAAAAAATCTCTAAGTCGAAAGGCAATGGCCTGACAATCGAGGAATGGCTCACTTATGCGAGCCCGGAAAGTCTCTCGCTATTCATGTACCAGAAACCAACAGCCGCCAAGCGGCTCTATTTCGACGTGATCCCGCGCACGGTCGATGATTATCTCACCTTTCTCGACGCCTATCCAAGGCAAGAAGCGAAAGAGCGTCTCGGCAACCCCGTCTGGCATATTCATACGGGCGCCCCGCCGCCGCCGGAAATTTTGCGCGGCGCTGGAAACCAATCGACCGCGATCACCTTCGGCATGCTGCTCAATCTCGCCGCTGTGGCGAACAGCGAAGATCCGCAGGTTCTTTGGGGGTTTTTGCGCCGCTACGCGCCAGATGTTTCACCCGCGACGCATCCCCGCCTCGACCAGCTGGTGACATATGCGGTGCGCTATTTCCGCGATTTCGTCCTCCCCGCGAAAATCTATCGCGAGCCAGACGAAATCGAGCGCGAGTCCTTGGGAAATCTGTCACATGCTCTCGCCGCTTTGCCTGAGGGTGCCAGCGCCGAAGCAATTCAGGCCGCGCTCTACGATGTCGCGCGAAAAATACCACGCTACCAGGATATGAAAGCCAAGGGCGCGACCGTGGAACGGCCGGGTGTCTCGAACGATTGGTTCACCATGCTTTACGGGGTGCTGCTCGGCGAAAGCCGGGGGCCCCGTTTCGGCTCTTTCGTGGCGCTTTATGGGATTGCCGAAACCCGCCAGCTGATCACTGACGCGCTCTCCGGCGATCTTTTGCGCA
>PLUZ01000492.1 GCA_003162995.1 Methylocapsa sp.
ACGCCGCCGATCAAGACGAGATCGTCGCGGAAAGCGTCGGCGATAAAGTCGAACGTGTCGAGGTGGCGGTCCTCAAAATACATGCGGTGCACGTCTTCGCGCCCGGCCCCATATACGATCCGGCCGATCTTGCCCCAGATCGACGCCATGCTGCACATGCCGCACGGCTGGAGCGTCGAATAGAGCGTGGCGCCGCCAAAATCGGCCGAGCCCAGCACTCGGCCGACGCGTTGCATCGTGACGATCTCAGCATGGGCTGTCGGGTCATGGCGGATATCAACCTCATTGTGCCCTTCGCCTAGAATCTGGCCGTCTCGGACGATCACGCAGCCAATCGGCAATGCGCCGGGAGTCTCCGCGGCAATGCGAGCCAGTTCGATCGCCCGGCGCATGTACCGCAGATCTTCGTCGGTCGGGGTGGTCATGGGCATAGTACCAACGGCATTAGGGAATAACCGAGGCATTGACATGTCTGGACGGCGCCCGCTTATCAAGGGTTATTTTGCGGTGTTGCGTTTGATCGCGGATGCGGTCATGTCTTCTGGCTATTTGATGCGGGTCATGACGCCCGTTGGCCCTGATGTTGTCCGCTGATCCCTTGCCCCAATCACGTTATCGCGCTTGACCGCGCAGTCAATACCACGGGCTTCGGGATCAAATCCCGCTCTTCGCATCACCTCTTGGTCACCCTCGATATCGGTTGCCCATTTTCGAGACGCGGCCCAACCGTTCCTTGCCGCCGGACGAGTTTTGTCTCGGCATCAGGCCGAGATAGGCGGCGAACTCGCGCGCGCCTGAGAAAACGGAGACATCCTGAACGCTCGCGGCCATCGCCGAGGCCGTCACCGGGCCCAAGCCGGGAATGGTCATCAGTCGGCGCGCCATTTCGTCGTCTCGAGCCATCGCGGCGATGGTTTGATCGCTGCGCGCGATCTTCTGGTCCAGAGCATGCAGTTGACGCACGAGCGGGGCGAGCGCCGCGCGCACGCAGGCTGGAATCGTCTTGTCGCCTTCCGCTTTGATGACCCCCGCCAAGTCACGGGCGGTTTTGAGCCCCTGCGCCGTTATGACCCCAATCTCGGCCAGATGCCCGCGAAGCGCGTTGATCAGTTGCGTGCGTTGCGCCACCAGCATTTCGCGCAGCTTGTGATGTATGAGCGCCGCCTGGTTCTCCAGCGTGCGCACTCCGACAAAGCGCATCGAAGGCTTTGTCACCGCTTCGCAGATCTGGGCGGCAGCGGCCGCATCATTCTTCTGCCTGCGCACATAGGGTTTGACATAGGCTGGAGGCATCATCCGCGCGTCATGGCCAAGCTTGATAAGCTCGCGCGCCCAATGATGGGCCGAACCGCAGGCTTCCATACCGACAAGACACTCGGGCATTTGGGCGAAGAAGGCCAGCGCGTCCTTGTGCCGGAGTGCCTTGACGACGATCACGCGCCCAGAAGCGTCAACACCATGAACCTGAAACACATGCTTGACGAAAATCGTCTATTGCAGAGATGAAAGTCGACGTGAAAACTATCCGACTTTTAAGTTCGACTTTCTCGGTTACTCTTTCCGGCCGAGGATGGTGAGCAAAAGAGCCGGAGGAATGGGCGTCTCGTTCAGTCCCGCAGCCAGCACAAACGCGCTCACCGCGATCCGTCGGACGATCCGGAGCTGGTCAATGCATCGGCGCAGTGACAAAGCCCTTGATGATTTAGCTCGGATGTTCAACTCGCACATTCGTGGTTGGATCAACTACTATGGGCGGTTCTGTCCTTCGGCTCTCTATCCAACCCTGCGGCACATCGATCTGATCTTGGCGCGATGGGCGGCCGGAAAGTTCAAGTCCCTGCGCGGGCACAAGCGGCGATCCCGACACTGGGTGGCGCGCATCGCACGCCATCAGCCTCGGCTTTTCGCTCACTGGAGCCTGCTCTATGGAAGCGACCGAACAATGGGAGCCGGATGATGCGAGAGTATCACGTCCGGTTCTGAGAGAGCGTGGGGGCGAAATTCCCTCGCGCCACTCACCTCTATCTCAAGATCGACGGTCGCTAGGTCTACCTCTGGCGTGCCGTGGATGCCGAGGGTGAAGTTCTTGATGTGCTGGTCCAAACCAGGAGAAACGAGTGGGCGGCGTTCAAATTGATGCGCGAGCTGTTGAAGAAATATGGCTTTGTCCCCGACAAGCTGGTCACAAATGACCTCAGATCTTATGGGGCTGCAGCCGGTCATCTTGGACTCTCCAAACGCCATGAACGCGGTCGATGGCGCAACAATCGAGCAGAGAATTTGCATCAGCCAACGCTTGCCCCGCTGCGGACTGAAGCCGGTTGTGGATCGTGCCGACGCTGATGGGGATGTTAAACAAATCGCGCAGCAGCTCTTTTACGCCTCGGTAAGAACTGCGGCAGGCCAGGATCAGGGCCAGCGTCAATTGGCTCAACCACGCTTCGGTCACCGGCAGATAGAAAAGTACGCCGTCATCCTTGGCGGAAAACGCCTCATCAAGCGCTTCCGCTGCCTCCTGCTTCTGCCGATAGAGAACTTGCCGGCTAACTCCCTCCCGATCAGCCAGATGAGCGATCGGTTCAGCTTTCGACAGCGATAAAATTGCAAGGCCCTTGCGAGCATCGTTGGTTAGGTTGGCCGCGATCGACGGGGATGAATTCATGCCGATACTCGTTCCAAAAAAATATGGGAAACCGAGTATCACCTATCGATCCACTCCATGAAAGTGTTACTCTTGTTTGAACCCTGCCGCTGGACCGGATCGCTGGCCTAGAGACCAAGGAAGCGGCGCGTCCCCTCCCCCCGGCCCGCGATCATCACTTCCCCAACTTGGAGATTCGAGATGAAGCACGACCAACCCAGAGACCCGCCAGAAGACCTATCGAAGCGTGTCCACGCGCTATCGGATGGAGAATTACAGGCCGCGATTAAAGGCCCCAAGCGCACTACCAATCCGCTCTTTGCCAAGACCGCCCAGGCAGAGCTTACGCGCCGGATGATCGAGCGCGCGCACGCCTCCCCGAGGCCCGTGACGATGCTATAAAATACTTCTGCGCGGCAAAGGCGCGGGGTCTTTCGTTGCCACGATCCTCGCGCGTGCGGTCACGCCCTTGCTTTACTTCGTCGCCAAGTGCGCGGATTCTGATTCCATGGACCGCGACTCAGCCGAACCCGGCTGGCGCGGATCGATAGGGAGCAGGTAATGACCGACAAATCGATGGCGGTGCAAGCCGCGACGTGTGAAGTGACAAATGCGGCGATGCTGGCGGCTAGGGGTTGCGCGGCCGAGGCAAAGCAGGAATTTGAAATGGCAGAAGAGAAGCAAACGGCTGCCAAGGTGCGGCTAACTGAGGCACAAGAGCAATATGAGGCGGCCTGGGCAACGGCGGCGCGGGCAAAGGAGGAATTGGAGTCAGCCCAGGCGGCAGAAGCGGTCGCGCAGCAAGCCGACATGGTAGGTAGCGAGATTCTTCACGGACGAAGCTGCTGAGGCGCTGATCGCGGCCGGATAGGTTTTCGGTCTGATCGCCCCCCCGTCAAGTATGGGCTTTGACAGGGGGCTTTCACCGGGGCTCTGTCACGTTGCCAAATATAGCGCGTAACAAATCTCCTGGTACGTCAGCTCACGCAGCAGCGACGACTTCACGCCATGTCTGCATGGCCGATGCCCTGAAGGCTCGGTGCGTTCTTGC
>PLUZ01000488.1 GCA_003162995.1 Methylocapsa sp.
GAATGGGCCACGCGCTTCCGCCGACCAGACTCGCAATCCCACGCCGAATTTGTGATCGCGGACGGCACCACAGTGCTTGTACCGTCGAATATTCCAAGTTTGGATCAACAAATCCGCATGATTACCGACAGCGGCCTCCACGTGATTGAGGTCGGTTGCCTCAGTGGTGAACAGTTGTCGGGCGTGCATTCGCCCAAGCTGCTGGTGGACAAAACTACGAAGCAGCTTCCGATAGTCCGCGGCTTCGTNNCTCGGCGAATCTAAGCGTCTTCGACTGCTCGCAGTGTAGCAGCGAGTTCCGCAATTTTCTGGGCTTCGGCATTCGCCACGAAATCTGTAGTTCCTGTGTCGATTTCACGTACTTCAATTCGGTGTTTTTCGAGCAACTTGCCCAGCCGTTCTTCGATCTTTTGGTCGAGATGATCTAGGTAGGAGCGGTCGATCGACTGCTCTGGACGGCGTCCGCGCCGGCGAATGCGCTCTAGCTGGATTTCCGGTGCGCACCTCAGCCTGATAATGGCAGTTGGAAGCCCGATCTGCTCAATAAGTCTACTGTAAATCGACTCGAGAATGTGGAGATCCGGAGAGAGCGCTGCGTAAGCCAAATCTTGGAACATTGCAAAATCACACACCATATCGCGGGAATCTGACTGTTCACCATCGCGAATAGATTCAGCGTGAAATAGCAAAAAGCTGACATTCTTCTGAAACTCGTATTTGGCGCGGGCCTGCGGAGTGGCTGTGTAGAACTTCTCCCAGAATGGTATCTCACGGAATCTTTCCTCGACAAGTTGGGAGGGCCCATAATGGGAGAGAGAACGTGCAAGCCAGGTCTTGCCTGTCGCGATGCCACCGCAGATCTCGATCCGTTTCAAAAGACTGCTCCCGAGTTAGATAAAGTGCACGCTTGCTCATCGGGTCCGAGCATATCCTTGCTCGCACGCGCCGTCATTTCGTTTCGACCGAACCTCTGTCCGCTTCGGGTCATAAGCAGAAATTCAAACTGACCCGCAACCTCCTATCACCCCTTCGGAAAATCCAATCCCATTTCCCGGTAGCGTTCGGGATCGTCTCCCCAGTTCTCGCGCACTTTAACAAACAAAAAGAGATGCACCTTTTGTCCGGCCGCCTCGATAATCTCCTTGCGCGCCGCAGTCCCGATCGCCTTGATGGTCCGGCCGCCTTCGCCGATCACGATCTTCTTGTGGCCTTCGCGCATCACATAGATCGTCTGCTCGATCCGCACCGATCCGTCCGGCATGTCTTTCCAAAGCTCGGTTGCGACCGTCGAGGCATAGGGCAGCTCGTCATGCAGGCGCTCAAAGATTTTCTCGCGGGTGATCTCGGCGGCGAGCAGGCGGAGCGGCATATCCGAAATCTGATCTTCGGGATAGAGCCATGGGCCAGGCGGCATCAACTGGCCAAGCTCTTGCCGGAGTTTCGGAACGCCATGGCCGCGCAGCGCCGAGATCATGAAGGTTTGCGCAAACGGAAGTGCATCGTTGAGCTTGGCGGCAAGTTCGAGAAGCTTTGGCGGTTCTACCGTATCGATTTTGTTCAGCACGAGAATCTTTGTGGCGGCGCTTTGCGGCAGCTTGCCGAGAATGGCCTCGACCTCGGCATCGATGCCTTTATGGGCATCGACGAGCAGCGCGGCCGCATCGGCGTCGCCCGCGCTGCCCCAGGCGGCTCCCACCATGGCCCGGTCGAGCCGGCGTTTCGGTGCGAATATCCCCGGCGTATCGACAAAGATGATTTGGGCCGCGCCTTCCAACGCAATCCCGCGGACCGTGCTTCGCGTTGTCTGAACCTTGCGCGAAACGATCGAGACTTTCGTTCCCACGAGCTGGTTGATGAGCGTCGATTTGCCGGCGTTCGGCGCGCCGATGAGGGCGACAAAACCACAGCGTGTTCCAGCGCCCGGGCTGTTGTTCACGCGGCGCCCTTTTGGCCGATGCCCTCGCGTGCGATGAACGCCGCCGCCGCCGCTTGCTCGGCGAGGCGTTTCGCAAAGCCTCTCGCCTCGGCATGCGGATAGCCCGGCACTTCAACGGAAATGGTAAATTCCGGCGCGTGGTCGGGGCCGGATCGCGCGGTCTCGCGATAGAGCGGCGTCGGAAGGCCGCGCCCTTGCGCCCACTCTTGCAGCAGTGTCTTTGGATCGCGCAGCGGGTGCTCGGGCGAGAGCATCCGGGCGCCGAAGGCGGCGGCCACGACGGCTTTGGCCGCGCCATAGCCCGCGTCGAGGAAAACGGCGCCTATGATCGATTCGCAAACGTCGCCAAGAATTGCCATGTTGGCGGCACCGGCATGTTTTTCGCCGTCCCCTAACCTTATATGGGTTTCGATGCCCCAGGCGAGCGCAACCTCGGCGCAGCTCTCCTTCCGCACGAGTCCAGCGAGGCGGCGCGAAAGCTCTCCCTCGTCCGCCGCTGGGAACGCCTCGTACAACATTTCGGAAACGGCGAGACCCAACACACGATCGCCGAGAAATTCGAGCCTTTGGTAGGTTTCCCGCTTGCGTCCCGTCACCGCGCTCACATGTGTGAGTGCCGCCGCGATTAGTTTGCCATCGGTGAAAACATGCCCGATGCGCTCCTCGAGCGCTTTCAGCTCCCGGTCTTGCAGCTCCCGGTGTTGCCGCGCCATCCTATTTCACGGTTTTGAGCATTCTGTCCCAACGCACCGTCCACGGCCATTCCCAGAACGCCCAGGCAGGTTCGCCCTTGCCGACCGAAAAGAAGATCAATTCGGCGCGGCCCACGAGATTTTCAAACGGCACATAACCGACGCCCCCCTGATCGGGAGGAACCCGGCTGTCTGTCGAATTGTCCCGGTTGTCGCCCATCATGAAGTAATGTCCCTCCGGCACCTCGAAAACCGGCGTATTGTCGTTGAATCCGGAGTCGCCCTGAATCTCGATCACCGTGTGGCTGACCCCGCCGGGCAATGTCTCGCGATAGGTCGGCACATCAGTCTCGCGCCCGTAGAAATCCTCGGTATGGGCCTTGGCGATCGGCTCGCGCGGCACGAGTGCGCCATTGATGTAGAGGCGGCCGTCCTTCATTTGAATCTGGTCGCCGGGCAGGCCGATCACGCGCTTGATGTAGTCCGTCTGCCCGTCGCGCGGAAGCTTGAAGACGACAACGTCGCCGCGTTTCGGCGGGGAGGCGAAAATCCGGCCGGAAAACAAATGCGGGCTAAAGGGAATCGAATGATCGGAGTAGCCATAGGCATATTTGGACACGAAAAGATAATCGCCGATCAGCAAGGTTGGGATCATCGAGCCGGACGGAATATTGAAGGGCTGAAACAAAAAGGTGCGCACGACGAGGGCGATCAGCAGCGCCTGGACGATGACCTTCAAGGTATCGCCCTTGCCGCCTTCCTTGGCGCCTTGCTTCATTCCGGTACCCTTCCGATCCAACTGCGCTGGCTCTGTCATCTCATTTTCTTTCCCAACAATCGTTTCTTCCGGTCCTGGGCGCCGCCGTCCACGCCAAAGAGCGCTCCTTATCATGCCAGCGAATGCCGGTATAGGGCACGCCGTGCTTTGTGATTCGGGCCATTCCAGCCTGATCACTCAGCCAGGGCCGAGGTGCAGGCTTCCTTCTGCAACCCTAAGGTTTTGAAGCGATTTCTGTGATAAGATCAATCCCGTAAGCGAGCCACGCGCAAATGGAGGCAACGTCTCTCGAGCGGTCGCGCCTGAGGCGTTCATTCGGCGCAGGCCGCGATTGCGACCACTTCGATGATCACTTGCGCCTGGGCTAGGGGATATTCATCGGTCAGCGTCAAATGGATGAAGACCTGGTGGCCTGGCGGCGTGAGGGCTTCGAGCCGGGCCGCCGCGCCGCCGGTCAAGCTCAGTGTCGGCTTGCCGGACGGCAAATTGACGACGCCCATGTCGCGCAAGGCAACGCCCGCGCGAAGCCCTGTGCCCAACGCCTTGGCGCAAGCTTCCTTGGCGGCGAAGCGCTTCGCGTAAGAGGCAGCCCGGCCTGCCCGCGCATCGGATTTGCGCTGCTCCGTCTCAGTGAAGCAGCGCCGGACGAAACGCTCACCGAAGCGCGCGAGCGAGTCCTCAATGCGCCTGATATCGCAAAGGTCGTTGCCGAAGCCGATGATCATCTGTGATAAGCCATTCTAACAAATATCCGAATCGCTTTCTGATCTCCGAAACGGGTAATGACCGTAAATCCCGAGTTACTCTAGCTAATCAACCGGGCTGCGGCCAATGGACATTTTCTTTCTGCAACTCGCGATCATTTTTCTGCCTGGCCTTGTTTGGGAGCGTATCGACGCGCAATTCGCTCAGAAGCGGGTACCGACGCAATTCGATGTTTTGCGCCGTACATTTGTGTTCGGCGTGGTGGCCTACATAGTGACGTATGGAATTTGCAGGTTATTAGGCTTTCCATTCGAACTTTTTGAACCAAAGAAGGACTCAACTTTTCTAGGGGAAACTGCTGTTAGAGAGATTTTTATAGCGACGTTTGTAGCGTTTTCGTGTTCGATTGTTTGGCTGTACTTCGTCAATTTCAAGATTTTGATGCGGTTCATGAAGCGCATACGCGCTACGAAACGATATGGCGACGAGGATGTTTGGGATTTCACATTCAACGCGCATGACAGAAACGTCGAATATGTGCATTTGCCTGATTTCGACAAGGAAATAGTCTATGCTGGTTGGGTCGAGCGATTCTCGGACACTGAAAAAGTTCGGGAATTAGTTCTTCACGATGTGAAGGTATACGATTTCGAAGGCAATGAACTCTTCGCAACTCCGCGCGTTTACATCGCG
>PLUZ01000366.1 GCA_003162995.1 Methylocapsa sp.
TGCGCGCCCGAAATAATCCATTCGGCGCTTGCCGCCAAACCGGCCAAGCGCGGCAATCGGACGGTGCCGCCATAGCCGGGGAACAGACCGAGAGTTATCTCCGGAAAGCCAATCTTCGCGTTATTCGACAGAACCCGGTAATCGGCTGCGAGCGCGACCTCCAGGCCGCCGCCAAGCGCGAGACCGTTGATCGCCGCGACGGTCGGCACCTGCAGATCGCCAAGCGCCGTTATGATTTCGCTATTCGCGGCGACGAAAGCGGCAATGTCCGGCTCAGGCTGCGTGAAAAGGCGGGTGAATTCGAAAATATCGGCACCAACGATAAAATTATCCTTGGCGCTGGTGATCAAGATACCCTTGATTGCGGGCGTTGCCTTGATCGCATCGATCGCGCGGCGCAATTCGCCGAATGTCAGAGCATCAAGCTTGTTGACGGCCTCGTTGCAGCGCTCGAAACGCAGTTCGGCAATGCCTCCGTCCTGGGCGTCTACCTTGATCGTTTGACCTTCTAAAAGCATCAGACACACCTCGCCATTCTCATTTTATCTCGTGCCGTTATCTTTAACCGGCAATGGATATCGGTATTGCGACAAAGCCAGTGCGAATTATAGACTAGGAAGCGCGGCAGCGCGCTTTCCCTCCGCGTGGAAGAGCGCCATCGAAAAAAAACCGCTCAAATTCGAAGAGCCATCATGCTTCACCGGTTTGCAATGCCGCCGCGAGAAGCGACCTTGTATAGGGCTCGCGCGGACGCTCCACAATATCTTGCGTTGGTCCCTGTTCGACAATGCGCCCATCCTTCATCACCGCGATCTCATCGGCCGCCGCGCGGATCACGGCAAGGTCGTGACTGATCAGGACATAGGCCAACCCATGCGCGTCCTGCAAATCCTCGAGCAGAGCGAGAATGCCGATCTGCACGGTGCGGTCGAGGGCCGAGGTCGGCTCGTCGAGCACGACGAGACGCGGTTTTAGGATCATCGCCCGCGCGATCGCCACGCGTTGCCGCTGCCCGCCGGACAATTCCTGCGGAAAGCGCTGCCTGAGCTCCGGATCGAGGAGGACCTCCTCCAGGGCCAGGGCTGCGCGCGTGTCGCGCTGCTTGCGGCTGATGGCTGGATCATGCACGCGCAATCCCTCGGTGACGATGTCACTGACGCGCATGCAAGGCGATAGCGAGCCATAGGGATCTTGAAATACCAATTGCATGGAGCGCCGCAGCGGCCGCATCGCGGCTCTGTCCAATCCTGCCAAATCGCGCCCGTCAAAACTGATCCTACCGCTTGCCGGCACAAGTTTCAAAAGCGCGCGGGCGAGCGTCGATTTGCCGGAGCCCGACTCGCCGACAAGGCCGAGCGTGCGGCCCTGATCGAGGCAAAGGCTGACGCCGGCGACCGCCGTGAACGCGCGCTTGGCCTCGAACAAACCGCCACGCAAGGTAAACTTTACGCCGATGTTCTCCGCGCGCAAAAGCACCGGTGCGTCCCTCCGGGCATGTCTACGCGCGCGCGGCATGTTTTCGAGCAGCACGCGCGTGTAGTCATGCCGCGGATTGGCGAAGATCTTGGCCGCCGCCCCGCTTTCGACGATTTCTCCATTGCGCATCACATGGATCGTGTCGGCGATCCGGCGGACGATTCCCAGGTCGTGGCTGATGAAGATCATCGCCATGCCCAGGCTTTGTTTGAGTTTTGCGAGGAGATCGAGGATTTTCGCGGCAACCGTCACGTCGAGAGCCGTCGTCGGCTCATCCGCGATCAGCAGATCCGGGTTGCAGGCGATCGCCATCGCAATCGCGACGCGCTGGCGCTGGCCGCCGGACAGTTCATGCGGATATGCATGCAGCCGGCGTCCCGGCTCGGCAATGCCGGCGAGGTCCAAAAGTTCCTTCGCCCGTGCATATGCCGCGCGGCGCGGCAAACCGGCTTTCAGACGCAGGACCGCGCCAATCTGGGAGCCCACCGTAAACAAGGGATCGAGGGACGACATGGGCTCCTGGAACACCACGGCGATACGCCGGCCAAGCAGCGAATCGAGCCGTTTCTGGGAAAGCGTGAGAAGCTCCATGCCCTCGAAGAGCACCGAACCCGATGTGTGTGCGTGGCGGGGCAGAAGTCTCAGCGCCGCAAGCACGGTCTGGCTTTTGCCGGACCCGGATTCGCCCACTATCGCCGCCGTTTCACCACGTCTCACCGTCAAGCTTAAACCCTTGACGGCTAGCGTAGCACCGTAGCTCACACGAAGATCGCGGAGTTGCAGGAGGGGCTCAGCGGATACGTCCATCAAGCCCGCGCGCGCCAACCGTCGCCCAAACTCTGCAACGCACCGAGCGTGGCGCCCAAGAATAACGCGGGAAAAATCAGAAGATGGATGGAGCCTTGAATGTTACGGGCGCCATCGGCGACAAGCACGCCCCAGCTCGTCAGCGGCTCCTGCACGCCGAGCCCCAAGAACGACACGAAGCTCTCGAGCAAGATCACGCGCGGTACAAGCACAGCCAGATAAGCGGCGATCGGACCCGCCGCATTGGGAATCACATGGCGCCAGAGGATCGCGGGGGTTGTCGCACCTAGCGCCTCGGCCGCCGCGACAAAATCCCTTTGTTTGATCGATAGTGTCTGACCGCGCACGATGCGCGCCATATCAAGCCACTCAACGGCGCCGATGGCCACGAAAATCAGCACGAAATGACGTCCGAAGACCATGACGAGGACGATCACGAAAAAAATGAAAGGCAGCGCATAGACGATCTCGATGGCGCGCATCATCAAACTATCGATGCGCCCGCCGGCGTAGCCCGCGACTGCACCATAGGCGACACCGATGGTCAGGGCAACGAAAGACGCAAGCAGGCCCACGGCAAGCGAAATGCGGCCAGCTATGAGGACCCTTGTGAAAAGATCGCGGCCATTCGCGTCGGTCCCAAACAGAAACACCATCCGCTTCAATGGCACGTCGATCTCAAGGCGGCGGCCTTCGTCTTCGGTTGCGGCAATATGCGCAGGCGCGAACAGATCCGAGCGCGCGAAGGCGCGCAAGACGCGGGGATCGACGGGCTTTTCCGCATCAAGCGTCAGATGCATGGTCTCCCCATCGCGCGTGGCTTCGATATGCACATGCATACGGCGCGCGATCGCGGCGATCGCGTTGTCAATTTCGCTTGCGTCCGGGTGCGCGAATAGGGAAGGCCGGACAAGCACATAGTCGCGATAGACTTGATCGTAGGGGTGGCCGGAAACGAGCGGCCCGATAAGGCAAAGAAGCGCGATCGAACCGAGGATGAAAAGGCTCACCCGCAGCGGCCAATTGCGTGTGGCGCCGGCCGTAAAGGAGATAGGCATTGCGGGCGCTGGCTCATTCATCCTGGCCTCGATTCATAACGCACTCTTGGATCGAGCCAGGCGAGCACGAGATCGACAATAAGATTAAACAAAAGGACGGCGGCCGCGACGACGACGACCGTGCCCATGACGAGTGTGTAATCGCGGCCAAGCGCTCCGTCGACGAAATAGCGGCCCATGCCGGGAATTCCGAAAATGGTTTCGACGATGACCGACCCTGTGAGCACATTGGCGGCGGCAAGGCCGAGATAAGACACAACCGGCGGAAATGCGGCGCGAAGCGCATGACCGTAGATATGAAAGCCAGGCATGCCAAATGCCCGCAAGGTCCGGATGTGCGGCATGGCAAGCGCATCTCTCAGCGCCGCTTGCATGAGCCGCGCCACGATGGCGATCTGCGGCAGAGCAAGCGTGATCACCGGCAAGATTTGGTTTTGCCAGGCGCCATCGTTCCAGCCGCCAACCGGAAGGATGTGAAGCGTCAAACCAAATCCGAGCTGGAGCAGCGGCGCGACAACGAAGACAGGTAAAACAATTCCGAATAGCGCGGCGCCATCGACGATGCGCGGGCCAATCTGGCTCTTGCTCATCGCGCCGCCAAGGCCGAGCGCCGTGCCGGCAAGGACCGCGAGGAGCATGGCCTTCGTGCCGAGTGCCACCGAGATCGGCAGCGCCGTGGCGAACAGCTGGTTCACGGTAAAATCGCGCCAATGCAGGCTCGGCCCGAAGTCGCCATGGGCGAGACTTTGCAGATAGAACCAAAATTGCTCAAGGAGAGGCCGGTCGAGCTTGTAGATGTGGCGTAGATTTTTGGCGATTTCCGGATCGAGTGCCCGCGCGGAATCGAACGGCCCGCCGGGCGCGAGACGCATGAGAAAAAATGCAAGGGCGATGATGATGAGAAGAGTCGGAACCGCCATGGCGACACGTGCGAGAAAGAAACGAAGCATTTTCTAGCCTCGCGCTTGTTTGTTATGCGCACCAATGCGAATGCGTTCCAAAGCGAGGCGATTCATGGCGCGACCGAAATATAACGGCCCGGATGATTGTCGAGCACATTTGCCTCCCAGCCTTTCAGTTTTGGCGAGACAAGATTGCGAGAGCTATAGGTCAGAAGCACGAGATCTGGCTGTTCGTCGAGGAGCAGCGCCTCGGCCTCGTGCAGGATGGCGCGCCGCCGCTCGGGCGAGGCTTCTCTTTGAGCTTCCTGCATGAGCCTATTGAAAGTCTCATTGCTGAAGCTTGCATGATTCAGGCCCTGATTGTCGCTCTGACCAAGAAAAAGATAATTCTGTGCGTCGGGATAATCGGCGAACCAGCCCCACCACGCCACGTCAAACGGGGGTTTTTCCCGTAAGAAGGCGTAATGACTCATGGTGTCGGTCGCAAGCAACCGTGTCTCGACGCCAAGCGCCTTCCACATATCGGCGACCGCCACAGCCGTCGCGCGGTGATTTTCCGAATTGGGGAAGCGGATCTCTACTTCGAGCTTTTGGCTGCCGGGACCGAAGCCCGCCTCGGCAAGCAGTTTTTTCGCTTCGTCCTCCCGCTCAAAGAGGTCCGTGTCCTTCCAGGCGACGGTGGCGGGCGCGCCATAACTTTCTATTCCGGGCGGCACGAAACTATAGCCGGGGTCCATGGTGCCGCCCCAAATGCGCTCGGCGAGGAACTCGCGGTCAATCGCCATGGATAAGGCCTGGCGCACCCTTCGGTCGTCGAAAGGCTTACGACGGGTGTCGAAAGAATAATAGTAGCCGCCGAGGCTCGGCGTTACCTTGAAGGCTTCGGCCAAATGGCTGCGCACGAAACCAATCTGCTCCACCGGAACGTCGTTGTAGGATTGAATTTCGCCGGCCATGAAACGGCGGAGCGCGGCGGAACGGTCCTCGAGCGAATAGAAAATTTCCTCGTCGAGCGCGACATGTGCCACATCGTAATAAGCAGGGTTCTTGATCAGAACAATCCGGTCGTTGGGGGTGAATGACTTCAGCATGAAGGGGCCGTTCGTCACCATATGCTCGGGCCGGACGAAGTCCGATCCATAGGTTTCGATTGATTTTTGATGCAGCGGCTTGGCGGTGAAGTGAGCGAGCTGGGAGATGAAAAAGGGCGCTGGATGTTCCAGCGTAATTTCAAGCCTGTGCGCATCCAAACCGCGGACGCCCAAGGCTTCGACAGGCAGTTCGCCCTTGTTGATCTTTTCCGCGTTCTTCAAAGTATAGAGGATATTGGCATAGGGTGCGCCGGTCGCTGGCGCCATCAGGCGCCGGAATGCGAAGACAAAATCGTCCGGGGTGAGCGTGTCGCCATTTGACCATTTCGCATCGGGGCGAAGCTGAAAATCATAAACCGTGCCGGTGGGATCGACCGTCCAGCTCGCAGCGACCCCTGGGATGAATTCGCTGCGTGCGTTGAGGGTGACAAGACCCTCGAAAAGCTCGTCGAGAATATTGCTTTCGATCAAGGTCTCTGCCTTGTGCGGATCAAGCGATCCAGGATCACCGAGTTCGCCACGGTGCCAAACCATGAGGGCAGGCGCTTCGGCTGCACAGCCGATCTCTGTCTCTATGGTCAGTCCAAGGACGGTAAAAAAGATGGCGGCGACGCGCACTAACAGCTGGAATGCCAAGCGATGCCAGCGAAGGTTCCCGCTCAATCGAATTGCACCTTATGTTGCGCAACCGGGATTTGCGCGCGAACTTTTTTGACAAGGGCGCGGTCGATCCGCGTCGAGACGATGCCAATACCGTCCGAGGCCTTGGCGATGACATGGCCCCACGGGTCCGCGATCAAGCTATGGCCATAGGTCTGGCGTAGTTCCTTTCCGGCAAAATGGGCGCCGGTCTGGGCGGGGGCACAGACATAGGCCTGCGTCTCGATCGCCCGGGCGCGGCAAAGAACTTCCCAATGGTCCTTGCCGGTTTGCATGGTGAAGGCGGCGGGCAAAGCGATCATTTCGGCGCCTTTTGCGGCGAGCGCTTGGAAAAGGTCTGGAAACCTAATGTCGTAACAGATCGAGCAGCCAATGATCATGTCTTCACAAGGATAAGTCACGATCGTGCTGCCTGGCGCGAAAGCCGCGCTTTCGTTGTATTTTGTTCCATCCGGCGCGGTTATGTCGAACATATGGATTTTGCGATAGCGCGCGATTTCGGCGCCGGTGCGATCGAAGACCACGGTTGTATTGTGAATGCGGTCCCCGGTCCCGGGCTTCTCGAGAAGTGAACCGGCATGGATGTAAACTTGATGCTTTCTGGCCAGCGTCTGCATCGCGGCGTAGGCGGGGCCGCCCGGCAAGGCTTCGGCCGCCGCCATCTTGGCCGCGCGGTCGCCACCGAGAAAATCGAAACATTCGGGCAGGCATATCCAGTCCGGCCGCTCCTCGGCGATGGCTTGTCCGACGAGCTTGGTTGCTACGGCGATATTGGCGGCTTTGTCGCTGACCGAGTTCATCTGGATCAGGGAAATCTTCATGGAGCACTCCGGCATCGCGGGATTTCGCGATTACCACAATCTTGAACTTATTTCACATCGCGCAACTTTTCGATCACCTCCCGATTATCGTTGATGACAGGACGAGAATGGAGTCATAAATTTCCGGGGCGAGAGGCCAAGAATGTTTTCGTGCGGTGCTAATACTACAGTTTACTTTCTAGGGAGATAAGAGGAGGTATCGATGCAGCCAACGCATTTCGATGCAAATATGAAAAACTGTCCCTGCTGTTTCATTGTCCCGCCCCATCTTTTGGAGCGGCTAGCGACGAGCGGCGATCCCAATCTCGCCACCACCGCCGGCCGCACCCTGCGGCTGACCCAGAGTCTCGTGGCCTTCCGCGCCCAGCTCAGCACGGGGGCGCCGTCGCCCGCGGCGGCTAAGCGCGAAGGCCTCCGCCGCCAAGTATTTGATTGCCAAAGCACCAATGATCTGCCGGGTGATCTTGCGCGCTCGGAAACCGACACGAAATCCAACCGTGACAAGGCAGTGAACGAGGCCTTCGACAATGCCGGTACCACCTGGGATTTTTATAATAACATATTTGGACGCCAGTCTGTCGACGATCATGGGAAGACGCTCGTTTCCTCGGTTCATTTCGGTCAGCAATATGACAACGCGTTCTGGAACGGCCAGCAGATGGTGTATGGTGATGGCGACGGCGTGATTTTCCAGCGTTTCACCAGCGCGTTGGACGTTGTCGCCCATGAGCTGACCCATGGCGTCACCCAGTTCACGGCGCAGCTCGCTTATCAGGATCAGTCTGGCGCGCTGAACGAGTCGATGTCCGATGTTTTCGGCTCCATGGTCAAGCAATGGGCGCTGGGACAGAGCGTCACCGATGCCGACTGGCTGATTGGGGCGGCCATCATGGCGCCGGGTTTCAAAGGGCGGGCGCTGCGCGACATGGCCAATCCGGGCACCGCCTACGACGATCCGAACCTCGGCAAGGACCCGCAACCCGGGCATATGAAGGATTATGTCCAAACAGACTCGGATAATGGCGGAGTCCATATCAATTCCGGAATCCCCAGCCGCGCCTTCGTCATTGCGGCGAAAGCGATCGGCGGAAAGTCTTGGGAAAAGGCGGGAAAGATTTGGTATGTCACCTTGACCCAGCGGCTGACCGGAACCGCCGGTTTCGAGGAATGCGCGAGAGAAACAGTCTCGGTCGCGCGCGACGTTTTTCCAGATGATCCGTCGATCGCCACGAAGATCGCACAAGCATGGACCGATGTCGGCGTGCTGGAGCAAGCCCCGCAAGAGGCGGCTTTCGCGCATATCGCGGGCGCTTATGTCATATCGCCGCGCCTGCGCGAGGTCACTTTGGCGCGCCCCAGCCCCAGGGCGGCCAAAAAGAAGGCGGCTCTCAGGGCAAGCTCCGCCAAAAAGGCGCGCGTAACGCCAAAGAAGCGGGTGACATCCAAGAAGAAAACCAAGAGCACCAGGTCTCGCGCAAAATGAAACTCATTGTCGAGCGCTCGGGCGGCTTTGCCGGTATGACCCGGCGCGGCGAACAGGATCTGTCCGCGCTATCGCCCGAGCAGCAGGCGGCTTTACAAAAGCTCCTTGAAGGGGAGCCTCCGGCTTCGATGCAACCCGGCGCGGACCGCTTTACCTTTCGAATCGAGGTCCAAGACGAGCATGGAACGCGAAGCTTGACCATCCCCGAAGCCCTGATGCCGGCAAGCCTGGCCGGCATCGCAACCGGCACGAAGCCATAAATTTTAGCTCTCCCGCGCGGCCCCGGTGCCGGCAGGCCGGGGCCGCGTCACCCGCCGCAAGGTCAGGTTGATGCGGCCGCCGCCGGGCAGCAGCCCGGAGGAGGCTGCAAAAATCTTGTCAACGCCATGGAACATCAGCCGCGCGGCGCCGCCCATCACAAGAATATCGCCGGAACAGAGTTCGAGCTTTTTTGCCGGATCGCTGCGTAGCAAACCTCCGTAGCGGAAACAGCAACTGTCGCCGAGCGAGATCGAGACCACGGGTGCCGCGAACTCCAGTTCGTCGCGATCCTGGTGCAGACCCATCCGCGCGTGGCTATCATAGAAATTGAGGAGGCAAGCCTCCGGCGGATGCGGATAGGAGCTCAAAGCCCGCCATGCGTTCAGCGCAAGATGAGGGATGGAAGGCCAAGCCGCCCCGGTTACCGGATGCACCGCCTGATACCGGTAGCCTCCGTCTCGGTCGGACACCCAGCCGAGGCTGCCGCAATTGGTCATTTTGACAGAAAACGCCCGGCCCGAGCGCGGCATGCGCGGGACATACCAGGGCGCTTGCAAGACGGCTTCCGCAATCTCGTCGGCGAGGGCGCGTTGCGCCGCGTCATCAAAATGGCCCTGGTAGAAGGTCAGCCCCGGAGCCAGACAATGACCACCCCGCGCCGGGGCGATGCCGGGCAGTTCACTCTGTTGTCGCATAATCTCGAAATATCGTACCGAAACGGTTCACGTGAAGCATTTTGGACCGATTGACGATCTGGGCAAAGCGATATTCGCAAAACGGCGCGTGATGCGAAGCTGGACTTTCGCGGAGCCGCGATGTTGGAATAAGCTTACTTTTCAGCTGTGCGGTTTTTGGGAAATGCAATCGTCGCCGCAGTCAGCGTGGATATGCCACTGAACGCCTTTGGATCGAGGATCTCCTTGGTGTCGACGGTGGAATCCGGTTTCAGCCGGTAGACATGCGGAACTCCAGTTTCGAGTTCCATCCCCGGTATCGTTTCCGGCGTTAGCTGGTCGAGGACCATGATGAGGGCGCGCAGCGAATTGCCGTGCCCCGCGACGATCACCCGATGCCCGCTGAGCACCTGGGGCAGAATTTTCTGACAATAATAGGGGAGAACGCGGGCCACCGTGTCCTTCAAGCTTTCCCCGCCGGGAGGCCGGACGTCGTAGGAGCGGCGCCAGAGATCCACTTGTTCGTCGCCATATTTCCTGATGGCATCGTCTTTATTCACGCCGCAAAGGACCCCATAATGGCGCTCATTGAGGGCTGGATCGCGAATGATCTGGATGCCGGGCGTGCCAAGCTCGGCGAGCATCAGCTGCAAAGTATGTTGCGCGCGGACGAGATTGGAGGTGAAGGCGCGGTCGAAGAAAAGACCATGCGCCTTGAGGCAGTGTCCGGCGGCGCGTGCCTCCTCGACTCCCTGGGGAGTCAGATCTGGGTCCTTCCACCCAGTAAAAATGTTTTTCAGGTTCCAGTCGCTCTGGCCGTGGCGCAGGAGCACGAGAATCCGGTCCATTACTATTCCTTATCGCGTGTTTCGTGCTTATCTGATTCCCACCATAGCATTGCTTCATGAGCTTAAGGTGAACCACCCTTTGCGGTGAAGCGTCGCGGGCCGGAGGGCGTCTGGTCAAGAGGAATTGCGTGATCGAAAAGCAGGCGCTCAATTTCTTGAAGAGTTGGAGCATGATCTTATCCAAAAAGTCGAGCAACTTTTCGGGTCATGATTTAAGGATAGCTGCGGCGAGTCCCGTGCTTTGAGCGGATTTACAATTATGTCCGAAATGGATCCGATTGTCATCGTAGCGGCGGCGCGCACGCCCATTGGCGGCTTTCAAGGGGATTTCAAGGACCTTGCTGCCGCAAGCCTCGGTGCCGTGGCGGCTAAGGCGGCACTCGCGCGGTCAGCAGTCCGGCCAGAGGATATTGACGAGCTGATTTTTGGCTGCGTCTTGCCGGCAGGCCAGGGCCAGGCTCCCGCTCGTCAGGCAGCGCTGGCCGCCGGCCTCCCGGAAGCGGTCACCTGCACGACCGTCAATAAGATGTGCGGTTCCGGCATGAAAGCCATTATGTTTTCGCATGACATTTTATGCGCGGGAAGCGCGCGGATCGCTCTTGCCGGCGGCATGGAGAGCATGACCAACGCACCCTATTTGCTGGACCGGGCCAGATCCGGCTATCGCATGGGACATGGGAAACTTCTCGATCATATGTTTCTTGATGGGCTCGAAGATGCCTATGGCGAGCATTTGCCGATGGGCGCTTTCGCGGAAGACTGTGCTAGAGCCTTTCAATTCACCCGCACCGCCCAGGACGCATTCGCCGTCACCTCGTTGGAGCGGGCGCAACGGGCGATCGCCGGCGGCAGTTTTGAGCAAGAGATCGCGCCGGTCGCCGTGAGGAACGGCAAGGATGGCGAACGGATCATTGTGCATGATGAGCAGCCGCTCAAGGCGAGGCCCGATAAAATTCCTTTTTTGAAGCCGGCGTTCAGGGAGGGGGGCACCGTGACCGCGGCCAATTCGAGCTCGATTTCGGATGGCGCCGCGGCGCTCCTTCTCATGCGGCGCTCCGAGGCCGAGGCGCGGGGCATTGCTCCTTTGGCGGCGATACGGGCCCATGCCACCCATGCGCAGGCACCAAGCCAATTCCCCACCGCCCCCATTGGTGCGTTGCGAAAGCTGATGGACAAAACCGGCTGGTCCCTGGCGGACGTCGATCTTTTCGAGATCAACGAGGCCTTCGCGGTTGTCGCCATGGCGGCGATGCGGGAACTCAATTTGCCGCATGAAAAAGTCAATGTGCATGGCGGCGCTTGTGCGCTCGGCCATCCAATCGGCGCATCTGGCGCCAGAATCGTCGTGACCTTGCTCGCGGCGTTGCAAAAATACGGGCTGAAGCGCGGTGCGGCGGCGCTGTGCATCGGTGGCGGCGAAGCCACCGCCATCGCGCTTGAGCTGCCTTGATGTTGACACGCCGCGCAAACTATCTGCCAAAATGATGCCCCAAGGGCTCTCTGGTCCCTTGGTTTTGATGTTCGAGGTTTTGCATGAGCGAAGATGACCGTTCCGCCGCCTCTAAGAGGAAAAATCACTTTCCTGGCATCTCTATCCTAGTTTGCGTCCTAGTTCCTGATTAGCTGGTGCCTCGCAACCGCGCCGCCGCGGTCCTTGGGAGAATAAAAGGCCGCCCAAGCCTCGCAGCACCTTGCCGCCGACTTGTATTGACCTAAGATAGATTGAGCGAATTATCATCGGTTCGCTCGCAATAAAAAGTTGGGAGGTACATATGCGCCGATTTCTGGCTGTGCTGTTTGCCGTCTTTGCTCTGTCGTTAGCGGGGTGCGGCACGCCATCGCAAGACCCCGACATCCAGAAGCATTCAGGAGTCGGTGGTTCCCCCTAAAGGGCATGCCGGTTTGATAACATAGCGCGTTTCTTCCCCAGTTCTGGACCTTTAGCGGCGCGCCAATGCGTCGCCCTTTTTCGATTCACCTCCTCGGTTTCGCCGCATCCCGCGCATCCGCCCATGCTTCTGCCTCGTCCANNAGACTCGCTTAGCCCGGCGCCGACACGCCGTGCTGGGCCCTTCCGCCGCAAGCCGACGAACAACAGCAAGCGCGCCATGCGGACAAGCGCGTGGATTCGCAAGAGCTCGATCATGCTGCAGCCCTTTTCTTGCGTCCTTTTTCGATGATGGAATCAATTTTGACTGCATATTCGATGTTAGAAAACATCCGGGCTATGGCCTCTTTGTTGGCCTTTTCCCGACCGGCCTCCATTTCAGCGCCCCATGCCGTCGGCAGGCCTTCCAGGACGTTTTTGAGCATACTGATTTCAAGATCATCGCAACAGCCTTCCGCCGCCATCTCCGTTGCAAACTCCAACAGGCAACACGCGTCCTGATAGGTTTCGGGAACGAGTGTCGCAAGCTTGCGCTTGATTTCCTCTTGCTCGTCATGGTGGATGCGCAGCAAAGCGCCAGATTCGGTCACGGTTGGTGCGGTAGCGGCCTTGTAGTTCGCATCGGCCTCTAACCAGCGCCAGCGCGATACGAGAGCGCGGATTTCGCTCACTTCCCGCTTTGGTTCGCTGGGCGCTACAGTTGCTCCGTTCTTTGGCGTCGCGGGCTTCGCCGCCGGTGCTTTGCGTGTCTTCGGTTTGGTGGTCATTGGGGTTCCTCCCTCGAATGCTCGCTGATAATTTCGCCAACCTGTTCTTGCTTGGCCAGCAGCGCATTGATGCCCATGGTGATCGCGTCGCTTTCGTCCTCGGCGAGCTGTTCGCAAGCCATCTCGATTAGATTGGCCAGCCGGACAGCGTGATGCAGGATGTCGCCGGCATCGGATAAAGTTGGTTTGTCATTCATATCTCGTCCTCCTCGATTGACGTGAGTGCGGCGGCGACAAAGCGATCAGTCATTGCCGCCCCCCCGTGCCCGAGAGGATGTCGAGCAAAGCTGCAAGCTCGCGCAGCTCGGCATGGGTTGGCTTGAACCTCGATTCCAATTCATGCACACGTCGCACAAGCTCAGCGCGCAGCCGCTCGCCGAGTATGATGCGGTTAGGTTCGTCGCGTGCTAGTTCTAATGTAGCCATTTTTACAGCTCCAACTTGTGGAATGGTTAGAGACGGCCAGCCACCTGGCAGGGTGTGGCCGTCTCGCTCTCGTCAATCGGTTTGCCGGACAGCGAAGTCATCGCCTTGAATTTCGATCACGGTCTTGCCGTGCCGAATAAGAGCCGAAAAGCCGTCCTTGCTGGACACGGCCTGGAAGCCGCGCCTTTCCGTGGCTTCAGCATGGATCGCCGCTGCATTAGCCTCTAGCCTTGCGATTGCCCTAGCCGCCAATCCCGCCGCCTGCGTGACGGCGGGGACCGTTGGTTTTGCTGTGGGTTTCGTCATGTTTGCTCCTTGCATTTTTGTGACGATTTTAGTATATGGTTCTCATTATATCGGATTGTCAATATGAAATCGGAATAATGTTATCAAAATGATCCCTTCGCAATGCCGCATGGCGCGGGCCGCACTTCAGATAGGAATTCGGGATTTGGCCGAGCTGGCTAAGGTTGCACCAAGCACGATTGCCAGGTTCGAGGCAGGCGAGGAGCTAAAGGAGCGCACCATCGAAGCGCTGCGCGCCGCCCTCGAAAAGGCTGGCGTCGAGTTCATCGCTGAGAATGGTGGCGGCGCTGGTGTGCGGCTCAAAAAGACCGCAAAGAGCGTAGAGGAACTCTCGCAGGAAATCGACACACTCGAAGACAAAATTTCTTCCATGCCGGCGCCAACGAAGCCCAGCCCAGAAGCGGGAATGAACATAATGAGGAAAGCTGTCGCCAAGAACGATCTGGCGAAGCTCAAAGCCCGCCGTAAACGGATCAAGAACAATCGTTCGAAATAAGCGGCACAGGCTTGCGGGGACGCCGCTTCCAAGGAGCCCACGATCTCTCAATTGGCTGAGATTATTTTGCGGCGTTGGCTTCAAGAACGAGGTGATCTGAAATGAGGAAAACATTTATTGCGATCGCAGCCGCGGCGGTCCTTATGCCGGCCAGCGGCTGGGCTGCGCCGCCGTTTACAACACCGCTCGAGCCACGCTCCGAATCCGGTCTCCCGCTCCAAATTTTCGGGGAAACGCTGGAGGACTTAGTGTCCCTCGTTAGGGCGGAAGGCTACCGCTGCGACAGCATTACCGCAGCAATCGATATGGCTAACACTGTCTTTACATCAAAAGAGAAGCTCCTCTTCTGTAATCACTCGACCTACTCGTACTCAATCGTGGACAAGGGCGGCCGCTTGATCGTGATTGTGAAATAAGAGCGTGAGGCATAATCATGCGCTACTGGCTAAGTTTCCGTGGTCCTTTCGGGACGAGGCCCGGCTTCAGCATCGGTCCAGAGGACATCCATCCACGCCTGCCGTCATATCGCCGTTATGGGCTTCGCCACGGCCTGCAGGAAGCCGCCAAGGCCCGCGGTGAGCCGATGACGAAGGAAGACGCCAACTATGCAATCGATAAAGCCTTGGCGACCGGCCTGCTCGATTCCAACGGCAACCTGAACTTCCACATGCACGGAACACGGGAAGAAATCATCACCAGCATTTTGACGACCGCAAAGGCTTGGGGCCAGCTAATGACCTGCGACCAGGCTGA